>JALONX010000126.1 GCA_025454695.1 Chloroflexaceae bacterium | reverse complement strand
TTGCACCCCGTGACCGGCGCAACGGGCGTTCATGCTCCGGGCCAGTAACGCCAGCGCCGAACGTATTCTCGGCTTGAGCCAAAATCAGTTGATGGGCCGGGACTCGTTTGACCCGCGCTGGCGGGCAGTGCGGGAAGATGGCGCACCGTTTCCGGGTGAGACTCACCCGGCGATGGTGACACTGCGCACTGGCCAGCCCTGCCAGAATGTGATTATGGGCGTTCACAAACCCGGCGGCGAACTGACCTGGATTTCCATCAACAGCCAGCCCCTCTTGCGGCCCGGCGAAAGTCAGCCTTACGCTGTGGTGGCACTCTTTAACGATATTACTGATCGCAAGGATTATGAGCAGGAGTTGCAATCGCAGCGCGACTTTGCTACCCAGGTGATGAGCACCATGGGCCAGGGTCTGGCCGTCACCGACTCGGCAGGGCGCTTTGTATTTGTGAACACTGCCCTTGCCCGCATGAGCGGCTATGCACCCGACGAATTGCTTGGCCGCACGCATGAGGAAATTACCGCTGAATACGCCCGCAGTAGCCTCGTCTCCTTTGCTGAATTGCGGCGCAGCGGCGCGAGCGGCACTTATGAGTCGGCGCTAGAGTGTAAGGATGGCCGCGCTCTACCCGTGCTGATAACCGGCGTGCCACGCTACCAGCAGGGGCAGTTCGCCGGTGCAATTAAGGTGATTACTGACCTGACGGTGCAAAAGCAGATTGAAGCCACCCTGGCCGATGCCCGCGACCAGGCCCTTGATGCCTCACGGCTGAAGTCGGAATTTTTGGCCACTGTGAGCCACGAGATTCGTACCCCGATGAATGGCATTATTGGCATGGCTGAACTGCTGCTAGACTCACCGCTGACGGACGAACAGCGCGAGTATGCCGGTATTGTGCGGCAGTCGGGGGAAAGTCTGCTCAACATCATTAACGACATTCTCGACTTTTCCAAGATCGAGGCAGACAAAATGACCCTGGATGTGGTTGAATTCTCGCTGCTGGAAACGGTAGAGAGCGCTGCCGACCTGTTTGTGGCCCAGGCCCATGCGAAACGGCTTTCGCTGAGCACCTGGGTTGACCCGCAGTTGCCCCCGCTGGTGCAGGGCGACCCGGTGCGGCTGCGGCAGGTGCTGGTGAATTTGCTTTCCAACGCGATCAAGTTTACCGAAAGAGGTCACGTTGCCGTGTGGGTCAGTGTGGCGTCTGCCAGCGACACCAATTTGACAGTCGTGTTCCGCGTGGTAGACACCGGAACTGGCCTGCCGCCTTCGGCTCGGCAGCGGCTTTTTCAGCCGTTCACCCAGGTTGATGGTTCAATGGTGCGACGCTTTGGTGGCACCGGCCTGGGCCTGGCCATCAGCCGCCGCCTGGTGGAGCTGATGGAAGGCACGATTGATGTGGAGAGTAGCGAAGGTGCTGGCTCCACCTTCTGGTTCACGGCCAACCTTGCGCGGGTGGTGCTGGGTAGCGGGCCTCTGCCCGACAAAAGCTTGCAAGGCCGTCGCCTGCTCATTGCCGACCCGAACCCCACCAGCGCCGAGGTCGTGAGTCGTTATGCCCAGGCCTGGGGCATGCAGAGCGACCATACTGCCGATGGAACAATGGCCCTGGCGCTACTTCAGGCGGCGGCCCAGGCCGGGCAGCCCTACCATGTGCTGGTAGCAAGTTCGATGCTGCCTGGCTCCAGCGGTTTGTTTGGCGCTCAGCCCGACCGTGCAACCCGTGCCCTGGACGTACCGCCGCTGGTGCTGCTTGCTGCGAGCGGTCGGCAAGGGTCTGCGCTTGCCGATCCCACGTTGGCCTTTGCGGTTGTTTCCACGCCAATCAAACAGGCCCGCCTGCACGATGCGCTTGCTGCCGCGTGCCACTCAGCTGACAGCCGTGTGATGGATGTGCCAGACCTGACACGTGTTGCCCCAGCAACATCCATTGCAGCCAGTGGCCATACCATCTTGCTGGTGGAAGACAACGCGGCCAACCAGAAGCTAGCCCAGCGCCAGCTGGAGAAGCTGGGCCACCGGGTGCATGTACTCAACAATGGCCGCGAGGCGGTGGAGCACCTGCACATGGTGGGCGGCTACGCGCTGATATTGATGGATTGCCAGATGCCGGAGATGGATGGCTACACCGCGACCAGGATTATTCGCACGATGGAGCTTGAGCTGCGCAGCATACCCATTATTGCAATGACGGCCAACGTGGGAAAGGCTGACCGCGACATGTGTCTGGAAGCAGGTATGGACGATTACATCAGCAAGCCGGTGAGCCTGACTACCCTGCGGGCCGCCCTGGAGCGCTGGCTGCCGCCAATGCCAGACAAAGCCGCAGCCACTACAACGCTGCTGGCAGATGCGGGGGCTGAGCAATAAGCATGTTCTTTATCGCTTGTCGCTGAGGGCTACGCGCTCAACCCGTTCGAGCTGGGTGTCTTCAAACGAAACCGGGTCTTCCAGCGGTTCCAGGTGGGTAAACACGGTGCTGCTAGGCAATGCCTGGCGAATGTCGTGTTCAATCTGTTCTAGCAGCCGGTGGCCGCGCTGCACACTCCAGGCCCCCGGCACCAGAATATGCACCGACACAAAGCGATGGGCGCCAGCCTGGCGGGTGCGCAGGGCGTGGTATCCCACACCCTCTTCGGCGTAACGGTTCAGCACCGCCAGCACCTGTTCGCGCTCGGGGTGGGGCAGTGCGGTGTCGAGCAGCCCCAGTGCTGAACGACGCATCAAGTTCCACCCCGCCCACACAATGTTGGCGGCTACCACCAGCGCAATCAGCGGGTCGAGCCAGAGCCAGCCCGTGAACGCCACCGCCCCCACGCCCACCAGCACCCCCGCCGATGTCCAGACATCGGTCATCAGGTGCTGGGCGCTGGCCTCCAGAGTGATGGAGGAGTGCAGTTTGCCCGCCCGAAACAGCACCAGCGCCACCCCCAGGTTGATCAGTGAGGCCAGCACCGACATGCCCAGCCCCAGCCCCACCTGCTCCAGCGGCTGCGGGTTCAGCAGGCGCTGCCCCGCCGCCACAGCGATGCTCAGCGCCGCCAGCAAAATCAGCGTGCCTTCCACACCGCTGGAAAAATATTCAGCCTTGTAATGACCGTAGGCGTGGTCTTCGTCGGGCGGGCGGGTGGCAATGCTCAGCACCACCAGCGCCACCGCCGCTGCCACCAGGTTCACTAGCGATTCTAGCGCATCAGAAAGCAAGCCCACCGAGCCGGTGAGCAAGTAGGCCGCCGCCTTCAGGCCAATGGTGACGACCGCAGCTGCGACCGAAAGCCACGCAAACCGAGTCAGTGACTTCGTCATGTCTCTTTGACCGCGCAGGGTGCGGAGAACGCGGAGAGAAGCGATTGGAGATTAGCAATCAAATGTGCGATGCTAACGCTAACTACTCCAATCGCCAATCTTAATTCCTTGTTGCTGGCCTCTGTGCCCTCTGCACCCTCCGCGGTGCGTTGCATTAGGGCATTTTGTCCCAGCGGAAGATCAGCTCGCTGCCGAGTAGCCCCAGTTGCACTTCGTAGGGCGTGCCTTTGTGTTCGTCGAAGTGTTCCAGGCGAGTACGCTCGAAATACTGCACCTTGTAGGGCTTGCCGTTATCAGGCCGTTTGGTTTCGTAGGCGTTGGTGAGCGGTAATCCCACCAGTGCTAACCCGCCAGCCCGCTCCCAGGCTTCACGGAATGGTGGACAGATGCTATGGCCAGTTTCCTTAAAGAAGAGGCACTCCTCTGGCGCGTCGCTGCTCTTGGGTAAGCTTTGCCAGTCGGTGCCGCTTCGTTGCAGGATGAGATCGCCCAGCCGCCCGAGTTGCACTTCGTAGGACGTGCCACTATGCTCTGGGAAATGTTCAAATCTGGCCCGCTCGAAATATTGTACCACGCGGGGTCGTCCGCTGCCCCACTCCGGCTCAATTATCTCTTCGGTGAGGGGGTAGCCGAAGCGGGCCAGGCCACCGTTGGCCTGCCAGAAGCTGCGGAACGCGCCCCGCAGGCTGTGGCCTGTGGCGGCGAAGGTGGTGCCACCACGGGCTACTGGCGAATCGTACTCCACATACATGGGGGCACCGTGGGCTTCCAGCCGCAGGGTGAGCGTGCCATCGTTGGTGCGGAGCACGTTTTTCACCGTGCCGTTCCAGCTTCGCACCAGGGCTTCGCGGCAGCCGCAGTTCAGTTGCACCGGCTGGCTGTCGTTAGTGATGCGCCAGAAGGCATCTACCCGCCGCCCCACGCCACCGAAACGATACCAGTAGACGCCCTGTTGCCCGTTGAAGGTGCCGTCGGCGGCGACCTGTTGCAGGGTTAGCCCGGCCAGCATCTGGGTCATGGTGCGGTAGGCCACAAAAGCCGGTTTACGCAGGTTGCTCTGGTTCACATCTAGCGGGAACGAGCGTCGCAGCAGGCCATAGTGGAACTCTACCTCGTTTCTGTCATACACGGGGCGCTCGTAGTTCGCGCCAGGCCGGGTGTCGTTGCGGAAGTCGTACCAGAAGAGCTTCTCGACGCTGGGGTGCGACATGGCGATGAGGTAGGCCCGCACCAGAAAGAAGCCCTGGGTGTCTTCATCCACCCCGGCCCAGCCCTGGTAGGTAGACCAGCCCATCTCCGTCAGCCACACTGGCTTCGGTTCGTAGCGGGCCAGTAGGGCATCGAGCCGCTCCAGTTCGGCCCGGAAGGTGTTCGACTGATCCCGTTGCCATGTGTCGCCCTCCGGCGGGCTGGCCCGGTAGGGGTGAATAGCCACAATATCCACATGGCGCAAACCACCCAACTCGGCCACCTGTTCAAGATAGTACAGGTAGTCGTAGGTGTGGGGTTCAGGCTCGCCCGTCCATCCGGCAGAAAGACCGCCCAACACGATCTTCGCTTCCGGGTCGGCGGCGCGGGCCGCCGCCTGGCCAACTTCCAGCAGGCGCACGAAATCTTTAATTTCGTAGAGGCCGCTCTCGTAGCCAGAATGGGCCAGGTTCGGCTCGTTCCATAGCTCCCAATACTTAATCTGGCCCTTGTCGCGGCCATAGCGGGCGACTGCGTTATACACAAAGTTGCCCCAGTCGTTGATCCACTCATCAGGATGGGGATTGCGACCCTTAAACCATGCGGGGTTGTAATCGAGCAAGCCAAGGATGTTGATTCCGGCGGCACGCTGGGCGGCAATAGCCCGGTCGTAGTCGTAAAAGCCGTTACCGTTGCCGTTCCAGGTGAAGGGGCCGCCTGGTTCTTTCTGCACCTCGTGCCAGAAAATCTCTTCACGCTGCCACTGCACACCAGCTTCCCGGAGCAGGTTCACGGCAGCATCGGTCTCGTCGCTGCGCACCCGGTTGCCCAGGGCCGCAACCATACCAAAGGGGGAACCTTTATCGCGCGAGGGAGATTGAGCTTCCGCCGTGGGCGGGGGGACAATGGCGACCCCTGCCACGGCCAGCATGAAGAGTACCAGACAGACCACGTGCCAGAATCGGGGCGCAAAGCCGTTCATAGTCGAACCTCTCTAGTCAAGGCTGCCAGCGCTATACGGCAGCGGGCGGCGCTCTGCGTCTGCGATTGTTGACCGTATCTTATCACTATATGCAAAAGTTTGTGCAGCAAAGCAGATTACATTATCTTCACATCTGGTCTGGTATAATTGCACTGGCAACGCAATCTTTCTGCACGCCATGCAACGTGCGCTCATTCCAAACGACGGGAGGAGTCTGCATGGCACCGCATGAAAGCAACCTCCATGCGATTGGGGTGACACGGATGGGCCATGCCAGAAGATTTCCTTGATAACCTACTAATTGCACGACCGATGTTGTATCAGGACAAGTTATGCATGATCATCCGCTTGCCGAGGGCGTGGCTCACTTCAATGCGGGGCGCTACCGCGATGCGCTGCTAGCGTTTGAAGCACGCTGGCACGCCGAACGGAGCGATCTGTTGCGAGCCTTGATTCAGCTTTCCAACGCGATGAACCAGCTGCGCCTGGGCTTGCTGACTGGCCCGCGCCGCAACCTGGCCAGCGCGGCGGCGCTGCTGGCTCCGCTGCCGGAGCGTTGCGAGGGGTTGGATGTAGCCGGGTTGCGCCAGGCCGTCGCCAGCGTCCGTGCATGCATCCCCGCCGGTGTGGAGAGCGGCGCGGCCAGCCTGCCCTGGGAAACGGTGCCAGTGGTGCAGCTCGTCTTAATGGTGTAATGCAACGATGCAGCAGCGCTGGCAGTTACCAGTTGGCAGTACACTGCTGGGCGTAAACGGCAGACAGCCAACGGTTTTTGGTGCTAATACTCTGCAATCTGCAATCAGGAGGGATGCCATGCTCAAAACAACCGATCTCTGTGATCAGTACGGTGACGAAGTGCAGGTGGCGGAACCGTTGTTTCGCCGCTACGGTAGCCTGCGGGCCATGAGCGGGCCAATGGCCACGGTGCAGGTGTTTGAAGACAATGTGCTGGTGCGGGCCACGCTTGAGGAGCCAGGCAATGGGCGGGTGCTGGTGGTGGATGGTGGCGGTTCGTTGCGCTGCGCCCTGGTGGGCGACCTGATTGCAGCGCTGGCCCAACGCAACGGCTGGGCTGGCGTGGTGGTCAACGGTGCCATCCGCGACTCGCACGAGATTGGCGAGCTGGCGCTGGGGGTGTGGGCGCTCAACACCAGCCCCCGCCGTAGCCCCAAGCTCGGCCAGGGGGAGCGTCACATCGCCGTCACCTTCGCGGGCGTCACCTTCCAGCCGGGCCACTACCTCTACGCCGACGACGACGGCATCATCGTGGCGGCCCGCAGCTTAAGTTGATCCGCAAAGGACGCGAAGAAGCTCGCACAAAGGTGCAAAGAACTCGCGTATGCATGTTCGTCTGCGATCCTTTGCGGCTTTGCGAGCGATCTTCCGAGTCGTATGCTAGCGCTCCTCATCGTGGGTGAAGTGGCGGCGGAACTGAATGCGGGCAATCGTCCACTCCGGTTGGCGCACCAGCTCAAAGCTGCCGCTCAGGTCGTCGCTCACCAGCGTTTCGATGATTTGCAAGCCCAGCCCGCTGCTGTGGGTTGGTTCGTTTGGTTTGGGGTGGGTCGGGCCGTCGTCGCGCACCTCAATCGTCACAACCTCGTCGGCAACGGTCGCTTCAACCTCAATTGTGCCACCTTCCACCGCCAGCCCATGCACAATGGCGTTGCTCAACAACTCGTTGATCACCAGCGCCAGCACCGTGGCATCGCGCGAGCCAATCGCTACCGCGTCGCCCTGTACGGCGAAATGCACCGGCGTGTCGCCATCCACAATTGTGTTGTGGGTGCTGTCAATCACCTGGCGCACCACCGCGTCCACCGTAGTTACGCCCACGTCTTCTCGGCACAGCAGGTTATGCACTGCCGCGATGGACTGGATGCGGGCGGCACTTTCTCGCAGCGCCCTGGCACCAGCGCTCTGTGAGTCCAGGCGGCGCAATTGCATGGCCAGCAGGGCTGAAATGGTTTGCAGGTTGTTGCGCACGCGGTGGTGCATCTCCTGCAACATAGCCGATTTCACCGCCAGCGCTCGCTGAATTTCATCATACAAGCGGGCGTTTTCCATGGCGATGGCTGCTTCATCGGCGAAGGTGCTGAGCATGCGCACCTGCTCATAATCAAACAGGTGGGGCTGCTTTTTGTAGAGGCAGATGCTGCCGATGGTGCGCTCGCGGGCGTGCAACGGCATGCAGAACAGCGAATGAAAATCCTCCTCGGCGGCGACCTCGGCCAGTTCGGGGAAGCGTGAGTCCTGGTAGGCGTTCATCACCGCCAGCGGGCGGCTGTCGCGCACCGTCTGGGCAATAAAATGGCGCACGCCATTGCCACCGGTGCCGCCGTAGCTGGCCACCAGGTGCGGCTCACCGTCTTCACCAAGCTGGTAGATGTCGGCTCGGTCGGCCTGGGCCAGCTCCACCGCCTTTTCGGTGATCAGGGTCAGCACCTCGCGAAAGCCCAGCTGCTCGGCAATGCGCTTGGACACCTGTTGCAGCGTGGTCAGCTCGCGCAGCTTCTGGTCGAGCCGTTCGCCAGTTTGCTGGTAGAGCTGGGCGTTGGCGATAAAAAACGCCAGTTCGCCCGCAGCCACCTCCACAAAGTTAATCTCTTCCTGCGTAAATTCGCGCGGCCCCCGCGTCTGCACACTGATCACGCCCTGGAGCTTTTCGGCACTGAACTGAAAACGCTCGGCGCTGAACAGCACAATCGGCACCGCCAGCATGGAACGAAACGGCTCTTCGCCCAACTGCGGCTCGATATTAAAGCGTGGTTCCTGCCGCACATCCTGCACCGAAACCGGGTGGCCCAGCTGGGCGGCCCACCCGGTGACCCCATTCCCCAGCTTGGTGATCACCTGCCCCACTGCGGCGTTGTTCAGCCCCTGGGTCGCCCGCAGGATCAGTTCGTCGCGATGCTTGTCGTAGAGGTAGACCGAGCACACCTCCACCCCCACCACCTGAGCCACCGTTTGCACCACGGTTTGTAGCGAGGTGTCAAGGTCAAGGGTCGAGTTTGCGGCGGAGATGATGCTGTGCAATCCATCAAGCTGTGCTACCCGCGTCAGCAGGTGCGACTCCCACTCGCGGGTGCGCTGCTCCTCCTGGGCTGCACCATAGGCCAGCAGCATTTCGCTTACCACCACACCCTGCGAAATATGCAGCCGCGCCGCCAGCAGGAGTCCCAGCTCCGTCAGCACTTCGGCGGCCCCGCCCTGGGCATACCAGACCGCGCCGATGTGACGCAAACGGCTCAAGCGTGTTTCCAACGGCTGGTCAGGGTCGTCGAGTTCGGTCAACAACTCGGCCACGCGGGGCCAGGTTTCCGTCAGCGTCGCCACCAGGTCAGGCGGCTGGCTGGTCAGCACGTTATACATTTTGCTGAGTTGAACATCTTCAATCGTCATAGTGCTATGCATTATACCGGGCACAAGGCCCGGGCGCAACGGCGCCATGTGCGTTACAATAGAGGTAACCATAGGTAATGCAGGAGGAAGGTATGAACCAGAGCCGTACTGTGCTTGAAGCGAAGCGCTACGGCGTGCATAGCTGCACGCACCGTGCAACCTTGAGTCAGGTGGCCGAAGCCATGGTCAACCGTGAGATCAGCACCATGATCGTGGTGGATGACGAGGGCTACCTCAGTGGCATTATTACTCGTACTGACGTGCTGCGGGCCTACCTGGCCCACGACGATTGGGCCAGCCAGCCGGTACAGGCCTATATGAGCAATGAAGTGGTGACGGTAGACCCTCAGACCTTGCTGCATGATGTGGCACGGATGCTGCTGGAACACCATATTCGGCGCGTGGTGGTAGCCCAGCCCGAAGGCACGCGGCTACGTCCACTGGCCGTTTTTTCCGCTGGCGATCTGCTGTATCACATACGGCAAGAAGCAACGGGATAACGCGCCAGTCGCTGGGGTGTTTGAAACGAGATGAGGAGCGTGTGTGCTAACATTTTCTCTCCAACAAGCTGAAGAGCGCTTCCGTCAATTGCAAAGTGTGACTGACCGCTTCAGCGAAAGCCAGACGTTTGCGGAGGTGCGCGATGTGCTGCTCACCACCGTGCTACAGGCCGTTGGTGCCTCCCATGCAGGCTTGCGCCTGCTCACGCCCGATGGCCTGGTGTTGGAACATCGCATTCTGGGCCTGCCCTGGAGTGAGAAGCTGCTGCAGCGCCAACGTGCTATTCCTCTTGATGCCCAGTATCCTGCTGCTGAAGCGGCCCGCACCTGTGCCAGTGTGTTTATTCATTCCCACGAGGAGTTTCGTCAACGCTATCCTGACTGGCTGGACGCACTCAACGAGTCGAAGGCACAGGCCGGTGCATACCTGCCGTTGCGTCGCGGCAACAAACTTTTTGGGGTGTTGAGCCTGATCTTTGCCGAACCGTCTACCTGGAACGAGGTCGAGCGGGAATTTGCCCAGGCCCTCGCCGACCGAACCGCTGTGGCTTACGAGCGGGTGAGAATCTATGAGGCGGAACGCGAAGCCCGCCAACGCCTGGAAGAAACCTCGGCAGTCTTAGAAGCCGTATTCGATAATCTTCCGATTGGCCTGGCCCTGTTCGACCGGCATCTGCGTTTCCAGCGGGTTAACCAGCACATGTCGGCCATCAACCGGCTCTCCCCAGCAGAACAACTTGGCCAGCGTATGTCCGACCTGACTGGCAACCCGGCTACACAACAGGCCCTTGTGCAAATTGAGCAGGCCATGCAGCGGGTGCTGGAACAGGGTCTGGGTATCTATAACCAACAAGTTGCTGTTATTGCGCGCGATGATCCCAGCGACCTGCGCCATGCCCTGGCGAGCTGGTTTCCGGTGACGGTGGACGGCGAGGTGCGCATGGTCGGTGCCTCCGTGTTCGATATTACCGACCGGGTGCGCTCGGAGCAGGCCCTGCGCGAAAGTGAAGAGCGTTTTCGGCGGGTGATCGAGTCCCGGCCCATGGGTATCTTCTTTACCGATCAAACCGGAATCATAACCCAGGCCAACCAGGCCCTGCTGGAGATGCTGCGGGCCACCCCCGCATGGCTGCTGGGCAAGAACTGGCTTGATATTACCCCACCAGATTACCGCGCCAGAGATGCACAGGCGGCGAAAGAACTGGTGGGCACGGGCATGCTGCTGCCCTACGAGAAGGAATATCTGTGTGCTGATGGTACAAGACTGCCAGTGCTTGTCGCGGCTACGGTACTCAAGTCGGGCCAACGCCAGGAGGCAGCCTGCTTTGTGCTCGACAATACCGAACGCAAGCAGGCCGAACTGCGCCAGCACGCTACCGAAGAACGGCTCAAACTGGGCATTGCTCTGGCTGATTTTGCCCTGGCTGATGTGGATTACACCACGCAAACCGCCTGGCTTTCACCCGAAGCTGCCCGGCTCTATGGCCTGGGCAGCGAAGAACTGACCGTGCCTCGTCATCGTGTGCATGCTACCTTTCACCCCGATGAGTGTGAAGAGATGGCTCGACTGATCGAGCAGGTGCTTGACCCCAACGGCGACGGCT
>JALONX010000860.1 GCA_025454695.1 Chloroflexaceae bacterium | reverse complement strand
GGATTACTTTTACATAGATGAACAAATTGTCACCTGGTAGCGGGTATAAAACGTGTTAAGATGACCGTGACGTGGAGCGCGTTCCCAGAAGTGCAGTGATGCACGACTGTTTGAACGCGCCCTTTTGTTGTAGCGTTGTGCGAGGAAGTGGCCTATGAAAACACGTCTTATTGTCGCCGATGGGCAGCATGTGGTGCGGATGGGTATTGCCCGGCTGCTTGAGCTTCAGGCTCCCGACATCACCATCGTCAGCGAAGTAAGCAATGGTGCAACTTTGACCGATGCCGTTGCTGCCCTGAAGCCCCACGTGGTGTTGCTCGACATCAACACACCGCAATTACAGGCGGTGGAAACGGTACGGCAGATCACCGAACTACCGGAAGGCCCCCGTGTTCTCGTTTTCACCGCCGATGACAGTGCGGATTGCGCCACCAACCTGATTGCTGCCGGAGCCGTGGGCTACCTGCTGAAGAATGAACGACCTGAAACCGTGGTGCAGGCCATTCGGGCGGTGGCCCAGGGCCAGACATGGTTTAGCCAGCCGATTGCGGGTCGCCTGCTCCGTTCCACCTTTGCCCCCGCCGATGAGGCCGGGCACCCGCCCGCGCCCGAGCTAACAGCCCGTGAATGGGAAATTCTCGAACGGATTGGTCTGGGCATGAGCAACAGCGAAATCGCTGAACAACTGGGCCTTTCTAAGGCTACGGTGCAAAACTACGTCAGTGCGCTTTATGCCAAGCTCGGCATCACCACCCGCGCCCAGGCGGTCATTTATGCCCTACGCCACAACCTTTCGGTCTCGCGGGAAGTCGGCTCGGTGGCGAGCTAGTGCGGTGGGGCTGTGGGGCTGTGGGGTTGTGGAGGTGTGGAGGCGTGGAGGTGTGGAGGTGTGCGGCTAACCCGTAACCCCTAACCCTTAATCGTAGCACTGTGAGTTTTCTCACAAAACGTCCTCGCAAAGAGATGAGCGAATTCCTAAAAACTCAGGAACAGCTTCTCTAGCAGAGATAGGACGATTGCGGCAATAATGCTACCCGGTTGTTGCAAAGTTTTTCTTTGCAACGACTCGGCTTGAAACCGACAACTTGTGTGGAGGGCCAGCCGTTACGACGCTGTAGCCTGAGAACACCAAGCCACTGCCCCTCATGCAGTGCCGTTCTCACCCAGCGCCCTCCGTGTTTCCCCACGAGTCCGTATTGTCCGTAACCACGCTGTTGGGCAATTGTTGTAGCCAGCCCTGCGCTTTGCCGTGTGCGCAGATGTGGTGGTTGGCTTTGCCGTGCCGGGCAAGAGCCTGACGCACGCGGAAGCGCGTGTTGCGTTTCCGCTTTGAACAGCGAACGAGAAAGGATAGCGACATGAACCAGCGTCAACCGTTGGAATCGATTCCACCAAAGCCGGGCCATAACTCTTGCCTGGTGATCGTGCCAACCTATAACGAGGCCTTAAACATTGAACGGCTGATTCCCGCCATTCTCGAACAAGGGCCACGCTTCGACATCCTTGTGGTAGACGATAACTCGCCCGATGGCACCGGCAACATGGTGGCAGCGATGGCCGCCGAAAACCCGCGCATTCACCTTATGCGGCGGGCGGGCAAGCTGGGCCTGGGCAGTGCCTACATCGAAGGCTTCCACTACGGCCTGCGCCTGGGCTACCCCTTTCTCTGTGAAATGGACGCCGATTTCTCCCACCAGCCCCACTACCTGCCCATGCTGCTGGCCACGGTGGAACGTGACGCCGACGTGGCCCTGGGTTCGCGCAATGTGCCCGGCGGGCGGGTAGAAAACTGGTCGCTGCTGCGAAAAGTTATCAGCAAGGGCGGCAGCCTCTACGCTCGCACCATTCTGGGCATGCCCGTGCGCGACTGCACCGGCGGCTTCAAATGTTTTCGCGCCGCTGTGTTGCAGCAGATAGACCTCGACTCAATCCAATCTAGTGGCTATTCGTTTCAGGTGGAAATGAACTACCGCTGCCACAAAGCTGGCTTCCGTATTCGCGAGGTGCCGATTGTGTTCCCCGACCGGGTTGCCGGTCATTCCAAAATGTCGCAGCAGATTGTGCTTGAAGCTGCTTTGATGGTCTGGAAGCTGCGCCTCACGCCGAGCGCCGCTAATCGCCAGACGACTGTGAGGAGGGCATGAGCCGTTTGTTCTACCAGCCTGAACGCCACGCCGGGCAGCGTTCGGCTACAACCTTGCCCCCGGTACGCCACACCACGCTCGTCCGCCGCCTGCTGGTGCCCACCCTTGCGGTGGGCCTGGTGCTGGTCGCCATCGCCTGGCTTGTGGTGATGCAGCCCGGCCTATGGGCCACGGTAGCCGTGCTGCTGGTGGGCCTGGCCCTGGCCATGCGGCAAGGGGTGGTTCGCCGCGAGGCCAGCGTGATGGTGCTGACGGTTGCCGTCGGCGTCAGCACGGTAAACTACATGGCCTGGCGGGCCGGACTCATCAACTGGGGCAGCTGGTGGGTCGCCGTGCCGCTGTTTCTGGCCGAGGTGCTGGGGGCGCTGCATGCGCTGGGGCTGCAGTACACCGTCTGGCCCCGCAAAGAGCCGCTCCTTAACCCCACCAGCGACCCGACGCGGCTGCCGGTGTATATCTTCATTCCTACCGTGAACGAAGGCGTGGCGGTGCTGGAACCGACCATTCGCGGTGCCCTGGCCGCCCGCGAGCGCTACCTGACGGCCCACCCCCATGCCCGTGTGGAGATCGTGATCTGCAACGATGGGCGGGTGGCCAACGCGGCCAACTGGCAGGAAACCGAGCGCCTGGCCGAGCGGCTGGGCGTGACCTGCATCACCCGCACGGTGGGTGGCGGGGCCAAGGCGGGCAATATTGAACACGCCCGCCAGCAGGTGGGCGCAACCGGCGCAGCCCTGCTGGTTATTTTTGATGCCGACCAGGTGGCCGAGCCTGAGTTTTTGCTCAAAACCGTGCCACCCTTTGCCG
>JALONX010000859.1 GCA_025454695.1 Chloroflexaceae bacterium | reverse complement strand
CCCCTACAGCGATGCTATTGTCCTCGCCACTCGTTTTAATCATTACCACCTTATTTATTTTGCCCCGTCACTCGTCACTCGTCACTCGTCACTCGTCACTCGCCTTGACGCCACCGCCCCGCCGTGTTACAACGTCACTAATCGAAAATCCAAAATCCAAAATCGAAAATAATGAAACAGAAGCGCCTTCCAAAACCAGAAATCATGAGTCCCGCTGGCTACTGGCCCCAGTTGCACGCCACAATTGAGGCCGGGGCTGACGCGGTCTATTTTGGCTTAAAACATTTCACCGCCCGTGCCAAAGTCGGCTTTACCCTGGCCGAACTGCCCGAGGTGATGCAGACGCTGCACCGCCGGGGTGTCAAAGGCTATGTCACCTTCAACACGCTGGTGTTTGAACACGAACTGGCCGAAGCCGTAAAAACCCTGGCTGCCATTGCCGAGGCTGGGGCCGACTCGATCATTGTGCAGGACGTGGGCGTGGCCCGGCTGGCCCGCCAGATTGCCCCCGAGCTTCAGGTGCATGGCAGCACCCAGATGAGCATCACTAGCGCCGAGGGTGTGGAACTGGCCCGGCAGTTTGGCGTCAGCCGGGTGGTGCTGGCCCGCGAACTGGCCCTCGAAGAAATCCGCCAGATCCGTGGGCAGACCGATGCCGAGCTGGAGATTTTTGTACATGGTGCGCTGTGCGTCTCCTACTCTGGCCAGTGCTTTTCTTCCGAGGCCTGGGGCGGACGCAGCGCCAACCGGGGCCAGTGCGCCCAGGCCTGCCGCCTGCCCTATGATCTGATTGTGGACGGCGAGCACAAACCGCTGGGCGACTCGCGCTATCTGCTTTCGCCGGGTGATCTCTACGCCCTGCAGCACATCCCGGAGATTGTGCAAAGCGGCATTTCGGCGCTGAAGATTGAGGGGCGCTACAAAGATGCCGATTATGTGGCCCTGACCACGCGGGCCTACCGCCAGGCGGTGGATGAGGCCTGGGCCGGGCTGCCGCTCAGCATCAGCCGGGCCGAAGAGTTGCAGCTGGAACAGGTCTACTCACGGGGGCTGGGCGATTTCTTCATTGGCGGCACCAACCACCAGAAGGTGGTGCAGGGCCGTGCGCCCCGCCACCGGGGTGTGCTGATGGGCCGGGTAGCGCAGGTGATGGCCGACCGCATCATCATCACGCCGGAGGCCGCGACGGCGGCAGCGCCCCTGAAGCCCGGCGACGGCGTGGTGTTTGACGCCGCCGACTGGCGCAGCCCCAATGAGCCGGAGGAGGGCGGGCGAGTCTATCATGTGACGCCGCTACGCAACGGGCAGCTGGAACTGGAGTTTGGCAATGGTGCCCTGAACCCGGCCCGCATTCGCCCCGGCGATTGGCTCTGGCGCACGGACGACCCGGAGCTGGATCGACTAGTGCGGCCCTTGACTGAGGCCCATGCGCCCGTGCAGCGGCAGCCGGTGTATGTGCGGGTGGTAGCGCACGAGGGCAGCCCGCTCACGTTGCACTGGGCGCTGGTGAACGAGCCGGACACCCTGGTGACAGTGCAGGCCGACACGCCGCTGAGTCCGGCGCAGAACCAGGCGCTGAGTGCGAATGTGTTGCGGGAGCAACTGGGCCGCCTGGGCAACACTCCTTACGCCCTGGCCGACATGCAGCTCGACCTGCGGGGACGCCCGTTTGCGCCCACCTCGCTGCTGAACCAGCTGCGCCGCCAGGCGGTGGAGCTGCTGGCCGAACGGCAGGGCCGTCCGCGCAACTTCACGGTGAACGAGCCACTGGCGGTGCTAGAAACAGCCCTGGCCCATGCGCCCCAGCCGCCCGCCCGCGCCGAGCAGTCCGTGGCACAACTACACCTGCTGGTGCGCACGCCAGAGCAGCTGGACGCGGCGCTTGAACTGCGGCCCGCTAGCATCACGCTAGATTACCTGGAGCTGTATGGCCTGCGCCCTGCGGTGGAGCGGGTGCAAGCCGCCGGGATTGTGGCTCGCGTGGCCAGCCCCCGCGTACTCAAGCCCAATGAGCAGCGGGTGGTGCGCTTTCTGCTCAAGCTTGGCTGCGAGATTGTGGTGCGTTCCAGCGGGCTGTTGCAGGCCTTGCAGGCAGAAGAGCATCCCGCGCTGATCGGTGATTTTAGTCTGAACGCCGCCAATGTGCTGGCCGCCGACACTTTTTTGCAGCTCGGGCTGGCCCGCCTGACGCCGACGCACGACCTGAACGCGGCCCAGGTGGCCGACCTGGCCCGGCGGCTTGGCCCGGAGCGGCTGGAGGTGGTGGCCTACCAGCACCTGCCGGTGTTCCACACCGAGCATTGTGTGTTTTGCCGTTTTCTTTCCACCGGCACCAGCTACAAAGATTGCGGCCACCCGTGTGAAACGCACCGTATTGCCCTGCGCGACCAGAACGGGCGCGAACACCCGGTGATGGCCGATGTGGGCTGCCGCAACACCGTGTTTGGGGCCGAGGCCCAGGAGGCCAGCCGCCACATGGACTCGTGGCGCGCAGCGGGCATTGGACACTTCCGGCTAGAGTTTGTGCATGAAACAGCCGCCGAGGTGACGCAGGTGGGCCGGGCCTTCCGCGACTACCTGGCGGGCCGCAGCACCGCCGCCGAGCTGACGCGGCAGCTCCAGCGGGTTGCACCCCAGGGCACCACCGAAGGCAGCCTCTTCGTGCCAGAGAATTACATGGTGATTCCGTTGATGCAGTAGCGTCGGGCATTAAACGCAGCGGCGCAGAGACGCGGAGGTTTTTGTAGGGGCGTGGTCTGCGACCCGCCCGCGTTGTCATCTGAGAAAATGCAACGGCGTAGGGGCGAACCTGGTGTTCGCCCGCAACGCCCCACGGTGCGGCGCATTGCCCCACCATGCAAATTCGTTGATGACGCCGTAACGGCAATGACAACGCGGGAACAATGCACACGGCGCACTTCAGTGTCACCCCGAGCGGCGCGAGGGGTCTTCC
>JALONX010000858.1 GCA_025454695.1 Chloroflexaceae bacterium | reverse complement strand
CGTGCAGCCCGGCGAGCTGGACAAGCTGGAGCAGCGCATCAAGTCGGTCAATGCTGCTGCAACAGTGCATCGCACCGAGAACGCCGCCGTGCCGGTGGAAACCGTGCTGGAGGTGGGCGGCTTCAACCTCGACCGGGCGATGGAGATTGACCCCCAGTTCCTGGAGCCGGAGTACCCCTTTGAGTGGGGCGGTATCTACCAACTGGAAGCAGGCAGCTACGAACTCACCCTGGAAGAAGGCCCCGACCCGGCCATGCAGGCGGCCCTGGTGCCAGCCCCGGCGGGCACAGCCGAAGGGCTGGAGGTGGCCCAGGAGCTGGCGGTGCGAGTCTTTGCCGAGGAAGAAAAGCCTCTCGACAACGGCGAGACCATGCGGCCCGACAACACCAGCGCCAGCGCCGGGCGGCTCTATCGGCTGAACCTGTGGGAAACGCCGCTGCGCTTTACGGTGCAGATTGACACGCCTGGTGCCTATGGCCTGTTTACTGAGCACCACCCGGAGGAGTTCAACGCCGTGCTGACCAAAGATGGCGCACCGTTGCAGCCCGCCGTGATGCATGCCTACAAGCCCGACCACGAGCACGACGAAGAGGTCTCGTCGGTAGGCATCACCCTCAGCGGCGACCTTGATCCCACCCGGCTTAATGCATGGCTCGGGCGCGTGCTGCGCGAGCAGGGCACCGACATCTTCCGCATGAAGGGCGTGCTGAGCATCAAAGATGACCCGCGCCGCTTTGTGTTTCAGGGCGTCCACATGCTGTTTGATGGCCGCCCCGACCGGCCCTGGGGCAAAGAGCCGCGCACCAATAAGCTGATCTTCATCGGGCGCAACCTGGATCGGGACGCCCTCACCGAAGACTTCCGCGACTGCCTGGCGTAAGCAGTGTAACGCAGAGGCGCAGAGACGCAGCGGTGTAAAACGTAAAACGTGAAACGTACTGCGTACTGCGTACTGCGTAAACCAGGCACTCGACACTCGGCACTCGGCACTCCGCCTGCCCTGAAGCTCCTCGGCTCCTGAGTCTGTCGAAGGGGAGTGTATCGAAGGGCTTGTCGAAGGGTTAATCGTCAATCGTCAATCGTCAATCGTCAATCGTCAATCGCATGAATATTCTCCGTCCAAAGGGTCGTGCCGTCCCGTCAAGCGGCACCAGTTTGAACCGCCAGTGGCAGGCCAGCATTGGCGAACATGTGATAGCTATGGCCTGGTCGCCCGATGGGGCGCTGCTGGCGGCGGCTGCCGTGGGCGGGCCGATCAGCCTGTTTGATGCGGCGGGCGGCCTGCGCCACACTCTGCCCGGCCACACCTTGGGGACTGCCGCCTTGTCGTGGCATCCCTCGGGCCAGCGCCTGGCCAGCATTGGGCAGGATGGCCAGGTGCGGGTGTGGGATGTGGCCAGCGGCGAACAGACTCAGGCGCTACGCCTGGCGGGCAGCTGGGGCGAGCGGGTTGCGTACAGCCCCGACGGGCGCTTGCTGGCCGGGGCTGCCGGGAAGTCGCTGCGGCTGTGGGACGAAAGCGGGGCGCTGCTCCACGACTGGACTGACCACGCTTCGACCATCGCCGATATTGGCTGGAAGCCCGACAGCAGCGCGATTGCCGCCGTGGCCTATGGTGGCACCACGCTCTGGGTGCCCGGCCAGGCCGAACCGCTGCGGCGCTACGAATGGAAAGGCTCGTCGCTGGTGCTGGCCTGGAGTCCCGACATGGTCTTTTTTGCCACTGGCGACCAGGACAGCGCGGTGCATTTCTGGTATGTGGAGAATGGCCACGACCTGCAAATGTGGGGCTACGAAACGAAGATGCGCGAACTGGCCTGGGATCCCACCAGCCGCTACCTGGCCACTGGCGGCGGGCGCGATGTGGTGGTGTGGAACTGCTACGGCACCAAAAACGGCCCTGAAGGCAGCAAGCCGGTGATGCTCGGCCTGCACGAAGCCTATGTGAGCGGCCTGGCCTACCAGCACCGCCAGGCCAGCACGAATGCCCCGGCTCTGCTGGCCTCCATCGGCCAGGATGGGCTGCTAGTGCTGTGGCGACCGAGCAAAGGCCAGCGACCTCTGGCACAGTTCGGCTTCAATACGCCCCTTTGCCAGCTCGGCTGGTCGCCCGATGACCAGCACCTGGCCGTGGCGGGCGAAGACGGCAGCGTCAGCGTCTTCCAGGTGGGGTGATGACAAGATGACCCTTCGACAAGCCCTTCGACAAGCTCAGGGGAGCCTCAGGGCAGGCGGAGTGCCGAGTGCCGAGTGCCGAGTGCCGAGTGCCGAGTGTCGAGTGTCGAGTGCCTGGTTTACGGATTACGCAGTACGCAGTACGCAGTACGTTTCACGTTTCACGTTTCACGTTTTACGTTTTACACCACTGCGTCTCTGCGTCTCTGCGTTGATGTACGGTGAACTGTGAGCGAAACGCAGCGCCTGCTGGCCATTTGCGGGATGGCGACCGAGGCGAAAGCCACCCTTGCCATGCAGCTGGCCGAGGCCGAGGTGCAGGCCGGGCGACGGGTCGTTATTTTCGACAACAATGACCGCCGCCTGCAGGTGGAAGGCCTGCTGCCCCGCCGCCTGACTGGTGGCTGTGTCTGCTGTAGTCTGGCTGGCCCGCTGCGGCAGGCTGTGGAACAGAGCGACGCTGACACCTTGCTGCTGGTGGTTTCGGCCCTGGCGGAGCCGCAGCAATTGGCCCGCATGCTGGCACGGCTGCGCCGCCCCCAGCGGGCCGTGCTGTCCATCGCCGTGCTGGATGCCCGCACGGCCCAGGCCTACCTGGCGCTCCAATTCGCCACTGCCGCCGACCTCATTATAGACGCCGACATCCCCACTGCCGCTCTGCTGGTTCAGGTGCAGCAGGCTCTGACGGAGAGTAGATAGTTTTGCCACAGAGAGTACAGAGGGCAGCCCTGAGTTTGTGGAAAGAGTACGAGAAACATAACAATTAATTATAGATAGTTA
>JALONX010000125.1 GCA_025454695.1 Chloroflexaceae bacterium | reverse complement strand
TTCATGCATCACATTTCACGCACTACACTTCACGTTTCCCGCATTACGCATTACGTTTCACGCTTCACATTTCACGCTTCACGTTTCACGTTTTACGTTTCTCGCCTCACGCCTCACGCCTCATGTTTCCCGCCGCACGCAGTACGCAGCACGCAGCACGCAGCACGCAGCACGCAGTATGCAGCACGCAGTATGCAGCACGTTTCACGTCCCCCGCCCCGCCCCCCCAATCTGCAATCTCCACGAGACCGATGTAACCTGACTGTATCTGTTAACGCTACGATAGCGCTATACACGGCACCAGACTGTTCCAGCATGCTCGCCATGTTTGCAACAGCATGCTGGTTACTATGAGGCTTCGAAGTCGAAGGAGACCCGCATGAGCCAGAACTCACACGATGGACTTGACCTGACCGATCCGCTAGGCATCTGGCGTACCTGGCGTGACACCAACCTGGACGCATGGGCCAAGGGCATGTCCAACATCGTCACCACTGATGCGTTTGCCCAGGCCATGGGCGCCCAGATCAACGCCTACCTCGCCACCTCGGCCCCGCTGCAAAAATTCGTTGAACAGTACATGGAAAGCTACCTGGGGCGGCTCAACATGCCGTCGCGGAGCGAGGTGGTCGGCCTGTCGCAACGACTCACCAACCTGGAAATGCGCCTGGACGACCTGGACGCTAAGACCGACCAGATGATGCATGCCCTGCGTGCCCAGGCCCCGGTGATTGTGGAACTGCTCAGCGAGAAGTTGACCCAGCCTATTACCACCACCGACGAGAAGGGCGTTGCTCAGCTGGAGAATCAGCTCAAAGCCCTGGACGAGCGCACCAGCCAGTTGCTCAACATGGTCGAACAGCTGCAAAGCGGTATGACCAGCGCCAGCGTGGCGGCCCGCTCGCGCCCCCGCAAGGCTCAGCCCACGGTGGTAGAAGAAGTCGGCCCAACGGAAGCGCCCACCGCCGAAGACCGCATGCTTAAAGGCTTTAACGGCTCGAACGAGTAGGAGGAGATACCAGCATGACTACCGGCAACGGGCTGCCCCCAACCATGGATCCCGCCGTGTACAGCAAGCGTTTGTATGATGAGCTGGAGCGCATCTACAAAAGCTCGGTCACTGGCACGCAACTGGCCACCAACCAGATGGTGGCCAAAGTGGGGATGACGCCCAAAGAAACCGTCTGGACACTGAACAAGAGTCGTCTCTACCGCTTCTACCCCCAGGTTCCACCAGAACAGCGCAAGCCCATCCCGCTGTTTCTGGTGTTCGCCCTTATCAACCGCCCCTACATCTTTGACTTGCGCCCCGGCAATAGCTTTGTGGAGTTTATGCTGAAGCAGGGCTATGACATTTTTATGCTGGACTGGGGCACGCCCGGCCCCGAAGATGCCAGCCTCGACATGTCGGACTTCGCCCTCGACTACCTGCCACGGGCGGTGCGCAAGATGCAGTCCATCACTGGCTCGCGCGAGTTTAGCATGCTGGGCTGGTGCATCGGCGCGGCTCTGGCCGCTATCTACTCCGCAGGCCGCCCCGACGATGGCTTGCGCAACCTGATGCTGCTCACCGCGCCGCTTGATTTTGCCGACAAGCGAGCTGGAGCCTTCAACGTCTGGTTGCAGGAACCGTTCTACAACGTGGATGCCTTAGTCAAGCAGATGGGCAACATTCCCGGCGAAATGATTGACTACGGCAGCAAAATGCTCAAGCCGGTGGAAAACTTTATCGGCAACTACATTCGCCTGTGGGACAACCTGGACGACCCGGCAATTGTCGAGTCGTGGATGGCGATGAACGCCTGGGTGTCGGACAATGTTTCCTTCCCCGGCGCGGCTTTCCGACAGTGGGTGGTGGAATTCTTCCGCGAAAACCGACTGATGGAAGGCACCCTGATGATGCGGGGCCAGCCGATTAAGCTGGAAAATATTCGCGCTAACCTGCTTAACGTCATCGCCGACAAAGACCACATCGTCCCCTCGTGCCAGTCGGTCACGGCGATGGATAAGGTGGGTAGCCCCGACAAAGAGCTGTTGACCATGCGCGGCGGGCACATTGGCATTATGGCTGGCAGCGGTGCCCGCAAAACGCTCTGGCCAAAAATCAACGAATGGCTGGCGGCGCGGAGTATGTGAATACGCGACGGGGCGGAGCCTGGGTCACAGGTTGCAGGTGGGCGGTTTCCTGTCGAAACAACAGCAAGACAAGGTGAAGATAGCACGGTTCCGTGGCCCAGGCCCCAGCGCCCTTTCAAGGAGAAAACCATGCGCTTGAAAGATAAAGTTGCGATTATTACTGGTGGCGGGCAGGGCATCGGGCGCATCACCGCCCTCACCTTTGCCCGCGAGGGTGCCCAGGTAGTGGTGGCCGACATCAACACCACCACCGCTGAGGCTGTGGCCGCCGAAATTACCGCCCAGGACGGGCGGGCGCTGGCGGTGCAGCTCAACGTGGCCAAGGCCGAGTCGGTTGATGCGATGGTGGCGGCGGTGAAGGAGTGGGCCGGGCGGATTGACATTATTGTCAACAATGCGGGCATCACCCGCGACGCCCGCATGCAGCGCATGACCGAAGACCAGTGGGACGCGGTGATCAACGTCAACCTGAAGGGCGTCTGGCTCTGCGCCAAAGCGGTGGCCCCGGTGATGATTGAGCAGGGCGGCGGTGTGATTCTCAGCGCCAGCTCGATTGTAGCCCTGAATGGCAACTTCGGCCAGAGCAACTATGTCGCCACCAAGTCCGGCGTCATCGGCATGACCAAGACCTGGGCGCGGGAGCTTGGCCCCTACGGCATTCGGGCCAATGCCATTGCCCCGGGCTTCACCGTGACGGAGATGATTGAAACGGTGCCGGAAAAAGTCCTTGACTCGGTGAAGGAGCGCACGCCGCTGCGCCGCCTGGGCCGTCCCGAAGACATCGCTAATGCCTATCTCTTTCTCGCCTCCGACGATGCTACCTTCATCACTGGCCAGGTGCTGGCAGTGGACGGCGGATTGATCATGTAAGTTTACACGAGCTACGCGGTGAGGGTATGGGAGCGGCTGCGCCGCTCCCACGACTCCCCTTGTTCGGCTGGCCGGGGCGGCGAGCGGAACAAGCAAGCATTTCGGAGGGTCTGCGACCCTCCAAACCTCCCGCTTGAGGAGCAACCGCGTCACTCGTGTAAGTTTAAGCAATTTTTGGGAGAGGCTGTGCCTCTCCCAAGTCCTCTCCACCTATCGTGTACCCCAACAGAGCTTAGACACCCCACATCTGAGAAGAACTGCGCCACTCCCAGGATTCGCGCTTCCTACCTTCGTGGGGGGAAAATGACCGGCGCGGGGCGGCAGGTGCTGCCGAAACCACCGCTAGCAGCGTTTCCACCAGCGCTTCCAGGGCTAGCGGTGGTGTGCCCGGCCCGCTGGCAGTGGGCCATGCGCGGAGCTGCCGCAGCTGTTCCAGCGCCAGGCGGCGGGCGGCGTGGTCGGCGCAGGGGTGGTGGGCCACGCAGGTAAACAGTTCGCTAGCCTGGGCACGCCGCTCGGTGCGCCCGTAGATCAGGCCCAGGTCGTTGAGGTGGTCGAGGACGGCGGGCCATTCCTGGTTCTGGTAGGCCAGCCGCAGCCCGGCACAGCTCTGCCGCTCGGCCTCGGCATAGTCGCCCCGCGCCAGGGCCACGCGGGCCAGGCCGCTCAGGGCCAGCGCCAGCCCGGTGCGGTTGTCGCGGGCGGTGTGCATGGCCAGGCTCCGCCGCAAATCGGCTTCAGCGGCCTCCAACTCGCCCAGTTCCAGCGCCAACATCCCCTGGTTGGCCAGCACAAACGCCAGCGCCCCCTGGTCGCCAAGGGCAGTTAACACCGCACGGCTCTCGGCGAAGTGGCGGGCAGCCGCCCCGCTATCATGCAGACTGCGCTGTTTCAGCAAACCAAGATAGTTTAAGACTACCGCAAACAGACGGGCGTCCATCGCTGTTTGCAGACAGTGCAGCGCCCGCATAAAGCAGGACTCAGCCTGGTGTGCCTGCGCCTGCTCCTCGTGGATGAGTCCCAGCAGACTCCAGGCATTGGCCGCCTGCTGCGGGTCGTTGGCCTCCTCAGCGCATGCCACCGCCCGTGCTAGCAAGGCCGCGCCCGCCTCATAGTCGCCCGCCCAGCTGGCCGCCTTGCCATAGCTGGCACAGGCCAGGGCCATGTCGGCGGCGGTGCCAGTGGTTTCCAGCATGGCCAGACTCTGGTTGCCAAGCTGGCTGCCCCGCAGCAGGTCGCCGCGCACAGAACACACATCGCTTTGATAGGCCAGCAACAGCCCCCGCACCCGTGAGTCCGCTTCGCACCATGCAGCCGCGCTGGCAAAGCAGTATTCGCCCTCGCTGAGCCAGCCCCGCAGCAGGATGAAGTTGCGCAGCGCGGGAGCCGCCTGGAGCAGCGCCTCGGCGTGCTGCTGGCGGGCCGCCCACAGCCATGCCTGGCGGATGTTGCCGATGTTTGCATCCAGGGTGTTCAGGGCTACCTGGGCCGCCGCCACTTCCCGAGCCGGGTTGCTGGCGGCTAGCAAAGCCAGAAAATAGGCACTGTGGCCCGCCCACACCTGCGTCAGTGGAATATCGGCAGGGAGCCGCCCGGAAGCATACTGCCGCACCAGCGGATGGAGCCGGTAGCGGCCCTCAACCAGCTGCACCAGAGCGGCGTCTACCAGCTGGTCGAGGGGAACCGACTCAGCGGCGGTGGGCAGCAGTTCAGCACAGACCGTTTCTACTGCATGGCGGTCAAAGTCATCGGCAAACAGCGTGAGCATGCCCAGCAGGCGCTGTTCCCGTTCTGCCAGCAAGCGCCAGGAGTAGTCGAAGGTAGCCTGCAAGCTCTGATGGCGCAGCGGCGTGTCAGGGGCCGTCGTGCGTAAAATGTCCAGGTTCGCCGTCAACTCAGCGGCAATCTCGGCACACGAGCGGGTAAAACTGAGAGCGGCGGCCAGTTCAATCGCCAGGGGCACACCGTGAACGAGCCGACAAAGCTGGGCCGCCGCAGCCATGTCGGTGCCGGGGGCGGCCCGTTCCAGAAATAGCTCCACCGCAGCATACTGCCCTGGGTCGGCACAATCGGCTGGCGGCAGCGCCAGGCCATCCAGCGGCAGCACCCATTCGCTCCGTAGGCGCAGCCGCGCCCGTGAGGTGAGCAACAGCGTCACCCCCGGCACCCGCCGCACCAGCTCGGCCAGCACCACCCGGTGGTCAAGCAGCTGCTCCACATTGTCCAGCACCAGCAGCATGTCGCGGGGCATCAGCAACGCCACCAGGTGTTCAAAGGGGTCGCGAGTCTGAGCGTTGATTCCACCCAGGGCCGCCACAATTGCCTGCACAAGGCCGTCGCGGTCTTCCACACTGGCCAGTTCCACCAGCACCGCACCATCCTCAAACATGGGCGCTGCCTGGTGGGCCGTAGCGCGGGCCAGGCTGGTTTTGCCGCTGCCGCCATAGCCACAAATGGTGATGATACGCCGTTCGGGGGTACTGAGCATGGCGAGCAGCTGCTGCATCTCAGCCGTGCGCCCGATTAGCACTGGCGCAGGCCCGGCAGGGCGGGCAAACGTCGGGCGGGCCGCCGCCCGGTCACGCCGCTTCATTGCTGCCGCCAGGGCGCGGGTTTCCTCGCTGGGGGTAGTGCTGAACTCCCGTTTCAGGGCGCGGCAACAGCGGTTGTAGTGCTGCATGGCTGCGCTCCACTGGTTCTTCGCGGCCAGCAGCTGCATGGCGTGAACATAGGCTTCTTCGCGCCACGGCTCGTGCTGGAGCTGCCGCAACACATAGCCCATGGCTCGTTCGCTGTCGCCGCAGCGGTCGTACCAGTGGGCCAGGGCTTCCATGGCCTGCTGCCGCGCCATTTCGCGCCCTTCCCGTTCGGCGCTCAGCCATTGGTCAAACTCCTCGCAACCCTCCAGTTGCAACCCATCGAGCAGCGGCCCCTGGGCCAGGGCCAGCGCCGCTTCCAGCCGTTCGGCACACACGGCGCAGCGCGACAGTTCACGGTGCGGGTGGGCATGGCAGGTCGCCAGCAGGCTATCGAAGTCGGCAACGTCAAGCTGCAGCTCCGCCGCGCTGTTACATTGCACTGTCTGTGCAGTCGCCAGGATGAGGGGTTGGGCACGCTGCTGGTCGCCCAGGGCCTGGCGCAAACGATTCAGGGTATTGCTCAAGTTGGCCAGCGCGGTCGTCTCAGGGGCCTCCGGCCAGAGCAGGCTGGCCAGCACCCGCCGGGGGTGGCTGCGGCGCGGGCCTAAGGCCAGGTAGGCCAGCAGAGCCTGGGTTTTGGCAGTGGCAAAGGGGGGGCATGTGCCGTCGGGGAGCGTGACGCGACACTGGCCAAACAGTTCAATCGCAACTTTGTGCATCGGTAGCTCGCAATCGGAGAGGTCAAACGAATGAACACACCCTGGGATTGCAGTCTCTCCCTAACGATTATAGCTCCCTGCCGAACCAGGCTGAAACCAACCGAGTTTTTACGAAAACCAGGCTTATACATGGCGCAACACCAGTCACTCTGGGAGAGTTTTGGGAGACCTCTCGTGTAAGCTACCACAGGCAAGATAACTCGCTACTCGTTCTTGTTTCATTCATCAACAGGAGTTACGCGGTGAGAAGGCATTGGAACACGAAAACCCACGAAAACGCGCGAAAACCAGGAAAGATTGCTATCTTGCGCGCGTTTCGCGTGCTTGCGCGCCGTTCGCGATCCAAACGCTTGTTCACGACCGTGTAACTCATGTCATCAAGGAGTTTTACCATGTGGTTCCAGCCCATTGCATAGCCGCCATAGCCTGCGTCGCTGCTTTAAGAGCAGGTTCAATCGTCAATCGTCACTTGCCCGGCTCCGGTCTCCGGTCTCCGGTCATCGGTCTCCGGTCTGCTAACCGTCAATCGTCATTTGCCCGGCTCCGGTCTCCGGCCTGCCCTGCCGTTCGTCAAGCTCACGAACCGCGAAGTCGAAGGGTCTCCGGTCTCCGGTCTGCCAACCGTCAATCGTCACTTGCCCGGCTCCGGTCTCCGGTCTGCCAATCGTCAAAAGCGCTTCGCGCCACCCTTACGGGCAACGTCAATCATCAATCATCAATCGCCAATCATCAATCGCCAATCGCCAATCGCCAATCGCCAATCGTCAATCGCCAATCATCAATCTCCCATGCACCATTCGTTGCCTTCCACTGCCGTCACCGCCGCCGTGCAACGTAAAATCACCAGCCGCAGCCTGGCCCGGGGCGAGCTGCTGTTGCCATGCCTGCCCGCCCTGTGCGAGCAGCATATGGAGCGGATTGAGCGGCTGATGCTGGCCTTTGACCAGCCCCTTTCTGCCGAGCAGCGTGAGAGCCTGCAGGCGTTGCTAGAACAGCACCTGGATCGGGGCTTTCAAGCCTCGCCCAACGCCCAGCTGCGGGTGCAGTTCGGCCCGGAAACGTCAACCCAGGGCCTCAACGGGCCAATTCGGCTTGACTTCGATGTGATAACTCCCACCCTGGAAGAACACTACCGGCTCTGGCCGGAGTCGCGCCAGGAGCCGCTGTTTGGCAGCTACCCCGATGCCCGCCTGATGGCGTTGGCTTCAACATTGACCGACCCGACCAACGCGCCAGTACTCGACATTGGTGCGGGCGTGGGCCGCAACAGCCTGCCGCTGGCCCGCCGGGGCCACCCGGTGGATGCGCTGGAACTCACCACGACCTTCGCCGACATGCTTTGCAAAGCGGTGCAAGCCGAAGATTTGCCGGTGATCGTCACACGGGGCGACATTCTGCACCCGCGCCTGGGGCTGCGCCCGTGCTTTTATCAGCTGGCCCTGGCTTCTGAGGTTATTTCACACTTCCGCAATGTGGAGCAGGTGCGCACGCTGTTTAGCAAAGTGGCCACGTCGCTAGTGCCGGGCGGGGTCTTGCTCTGCAACAGCTTTCTCGCAGCAGAGAACTACACGCCCACGCCCCTGGTGTGGCAAACGGCCCAACTGGCATGGTCATTCGTGCTGACGCGCCCTGAGCTGCACGCCGCGTTGGAAGGGCTGCCGCTGCGCCTCGAAGCGGTGGAGCCAGCCCTGGCCTACGAGCAGCAGCACCTGCCCCCGGAGGCCTGGCCGCCCACGCCCTGGTTCCCTAGCTGGGCCGCAGGGCGCGATGTGTCGCCCGGTGTGACCCCACCCTTTGAACTCTGCTGGCTGGTGCTTCGGCGAACCGAAACTTGAATCGCTCACAAAGGCACAAAGGCACAAAGCGGATCGGAAATAAACACCCTGCACCGCTCTTTGCAAGCTTTGCGCCTTTGCGAGAGGTATTTTAGATCGTCTCACAACGTTCACGCATGACAACCTGGAGAAACGTGTATGCCTCGTCCTCAACCTACGGTTCCATCTGTTGAAACAAACCGTCCTACGCCCGTGAGTCTGCCCCGCCTGGTGTGGCGGCGTTTCAGCCTGCCACTGCTGGCCTTGAAACCAAGCTATACCCGCCTGCTCCAGCTGGTGAGCCAGCCCTGGGCCACGTGGCGGCCCTTGCGCAAGGGCAAACGCCTGCTGGCCACGGGCGTGCTGCTGGGCAGCCTGGCCCTGGGGCCGGGCCTGGTGCCCACAGCCCAGGCCAACAGCAGCCTGGTTGTCAGCACGTTGAGCGATGTGGTGGACGCTAACGGCGGCGCATGCATTGGACTCACGCTGGCGATGCTGCCCGGCAGCGACGGCGTGGTGAGTCTGCGCGAGGCCATTTGTGCCGCCAACAGCGAAGCAAGCGACGACATTATCACCTTTGATCTGCCGGGCACGATTGTATTGGGTGGAACAACCGATGAACACAACAACGCCGGGGGCGACCTTGACCTGCTGAATAATGGCACGATTACCATTATTGGCCACGCCGATGGCACCACGCTGGACGGTGCCAACCGAGACGGTGTGGTGCATGTGCGCCTGGGGGCCACCGCCGTGCTGGAACGGTTGACCATTACCAATGGCAACCGCTGGAACTTTGGCGGCGGCATTTTTAATGCGGGCACACTCACGGTGCGCAACAGCACCATCAGCGGCAATAGGGCCGAGTTGGGTGGTGGCGTGTGGAGCTACGGCAGCACCGACACGACCATCATCAACAGCACCATTTCCGGGAACACAGCTACAAACATCGGCGGCGGCGTGGGGTCGAATGGCGGCTCCTTCACCCTGACCAACACCACGCTGACACATAACAGTGCTCCAACTGGTGCGGCTGCCAACGCCGCCCAGGGCGGAACGATGACCTTTCGCAACAGCCTGGTGGTGGGCAACACTGGCGGTAGCACATGTAGCGCCGCTTTTCCAGAAAAGCCGATTATGGTGACGCTGGGTGTTTCGCCCCAGTGGGTTGACGCGCAGTTGCAGGAGATATCAAAGAGTCCGCCACCGCCGCCACCGCCGCCACCGCCACCGCCACCGCCACCGGCGACCATGTTCAGCGAGGGCAACAACCTGTTTGAAGGCGATGGGACGGCCTGTGGCGCAAACCAGAACAGTGGCGACCTGACCCTGACGACGCTCGGCAAAAGCGCCGCTGAGGTGGTGAACCTGACGCTGGCCAACAACGGCGGCCCCACCCGCACCCACGCCCTGGTGGCTGGCAGCCCAGCACTCAATGCGGGCAACAATAGCCATCTGCCCACCGACATGCCCTTCGACCAGCGCGGCACCGGCTTTAGCCGCATGGTCAGTGGGATTGTGGACATTGGCGCATTCGAGGCCCAGTCGCTTGCCATTACCAGCAGCACCCCACCCGGCGGGCGCTACGGCACGCCCTACAACCACCGTTTTACCTCCAACGGCGACGCCAGCGTGCGCTTTACGCTGACAACGGGCACACTGCCGCCTGGTCTCACCCTTGCCGAGGACGGCACCCTGAGTGGCACACCAACCGCAGCGGGCTACTACGCCTATATTGGTGTCACAGCCAGCGATGCTACGGGTGCAAGCGCAATTCAGGGCATGATCATCCCGATTGCGCAGGCTCCGCTCACGGTGACGGCGCGGAACACCACGCGCACCTACGGCGCAGACAACCCGACCTTTGCCTTCGACGTGGAGGGCCTGGTGAACGGCGACAGCGCCAGTGTGTTAACGGGCACCCTGGCCACCAGCGCCAGCCCCGCCAGCCCCGTGGGCGATTATGCGATTACGCAAGGCACCCTGGCGGCAAACAGCAACTATGATCTCAGCTTCAGCAGGGCGAGCCTGAGCGTGGCCAGGGCACCACTCACGGTGACGGCCAATGACGTGACCCGCCGCGTAGGCACTGCCAACCCAACCTTCGGCGTGCAGTACACCGGCTTTGTGAATGGCGAAAACGAAAGCGTGCTTGGCGGCAGCCTCCAGCTGTCCACCGACGCCGGGCTGCAAAGTGCGCCGGGGAGCTACGTGATTATGCCCAGCGGACTCAGCAGCGGCAACTACAGCATCAGCTTTGTGCCGGGCATGCTCACGGTGACGGATAAGGATGTGCCAACGCTGATATGGCCAAAACCAGCGACCATCAGTTACGGCACACCATTGAGTGCGACGCAACTGAACAGCACCGCCAGTGTGGCGGGGAGCTTCAGCTACAGCCTGGCCAACGGCAACGCTGCCGCCGGGGCACGGCTGAACGCGGGCAACGGCCAGCTGCTACGGGTTGTCTTCACGCCCGCCGACAGCACCAACTACGCGCCCGTGACAACAACGGTGACGCTTGACGTGAGCCGTGCCCCGCTCACCGTCACGGCGCAGGATGCAAGCCGCACGGCGGGCCAGGCCAACCCGGCTTTTAGCGCCAGTTTTGCAGGTTTTGTATATGGCGAAACGGCAGCGGTGCTGGGCGGCACGCTGAGCTTCACCACTGCTGCCACCGCCAGCAGCCCGGCGGGCAGCTACGCCATCACGCCCAGCGGACTCAGCAGCAGCAACTACGCTATCACCTTTGTGCCGGGCACGCTCACGGTGACGGCACCACCGCCACAGCCGCAGCAGCGCATCTTCCTGCCACTGGTGCAACGCTAAAAACCGTCTGAAATCTCTTG
>JALONX010000857.1 GCA_025454695.1 Chloroflexaceae bacterium | reverse complement strand
CCTGCAGCATAGCTTGCCCCGCGTAGCCGAACTGCCCTTCGACTCGGATCGCAAGCGCATGACGACAATCCACCAGCGGCCCGGTGGCGACCTACCCCTGGCGTTAAACGACATCTGGGGCAGCGCGGGCCTGGCCCCCGATGCGCCCTACATTGCCATTACCAAGGGCGCGGTGGATGGGTTGCTCGACCTTTCAACTCACGTCTGGGACGACGACAAGGCCGTGCCAATGAATGGCGCATGGCGGCAGCGTATCGAGGCCGCCAATGAAAGCATGGCCCGCAACGGCATGCGGGTGCTGGCGGTAGCCTTCCGCCCGGTGGCTACCACCGCAACGGCTGAGGTGGAGCAGGAGCTGATCTTCGTGGGGCTGACAGGCATGATTGACCCGCCCCGCCCGGAGGTGAAGCTGGCCGTAGCCAGATGTGCCTCGGCTGGCATTCGCCCGGTGATGATCACCGGCGACCACCCGCTGACGGCCAGTGCCATTGCCCGTGAGCTAGGCATCTCAAAGGACGGCAAGGTGGTGACGGGAGCTGACCTGAGCCAGATGAACGAGGCCCAGCTCGACGCCGCCGTGAAGACGACCTCCGTCTTCGCCCGCGTCTCGCCAGAGCATAAGCTGCGCATCGTGGAGTCGCTCCAAAAGCAGGGCCAGGTGGTGGCGATGACCGGCGACGGCGTGAACGACGCTCCGGCGCTCAAAAAGGCCGACATCGGCGTGGCAATGGGCATCACCGGCACCGACGTGTCGAAAGAAGCCTCGGACATGGTGCTGCGTGACGACAACTTTGCCACCATTGTTGCCGCCGTGGAAGAGGGCCGCGTGATCTACGACAACCTGCGCCGCTTTGTAAAGTTTGCGGTGGCGGGCAATGTGGGCAAAGTGGCGGTGATGCTCTTCTGGCCGCTGCTCTTCTTTGCCACCGGCGTGCCGCTGACGGTGGCAGTGGCGCTGCTGCCGCTCCAGCTGCTCTGGCTAAACCTGATGACTGACGGCCTGCTGGGGCTTAGCATGGGCGTCGAGCCTGCCGAGAAAAACGTGATGCAGCGCCCGCCCCACTCGCCCAAAGATGGCATCTTCGCTGGCGGCATGGGCTGGCATGTCGTCTGGGTCGGCATGCTTATCGGTGCGCTGGGCCTGGGGTTGGGCTTCGCCTACATCACCCAGGGCCTGGCCCAGTGGCAAACGATGATCTTCACCGCAACCGCCTTTATGCAGGTCTTCCATGCCCTGGCGGTGCGCTCGACCTATGAGTCGCTCTTCACCATCGGCGTGTTCAGCAACCGCATGATGTGGGTGGTGATCGGCATTATCACCGTGCTGCAACTGGCGGCGCTCTACACCCCGCTGGCCACGTTCCTCGGGCTAACGGCCCTGAGCCTGGTTGACCTGCTGATCTGTGTGGCGCTGGGCTTGGTCGTTTTTGTCGCGGTGGAGCTGGAGAAGCTGGTGATGCGGACGGGCCGCCGCCGCGAAGCTGCCCTGGCGCAGGGCTAACACACTGTCGAGTGTGTACCACCAAGGCACAAAGGGCACAAAGGCGGGTTGGTTATTTCGCCGCTTCGTGCCCTTTGTGCCTTGGTGGTGCATATGCTTAACCTATTTTTGCCTGGAGGGGAATTTTCCCCGGCTGAGGGTGAAAGAATTAACCTGTACAAAAGCTGTGCGAGCTGGTATATTGGTAAATGGTTGGGGAGTAGCCACTCGCACCTGCGAGCAGTCCAGTCGTCATTACGGGGGCCATAATCCCTCGGCTGGCTGTAAGGATATAGACCGATGGCAAGACCACCACGACTGTAAAGCCGTGGTGGTCTTTTTTATTTGTGTGAATGACTGAGGTTTCAATATTTCATAGTTCTCCTTTGTCATAGAGCTTTTTTACCGCAGCGAGCGTGGGGTTTCTACTCACCGCCGCGAACGCAAAGGCCACAAAGGTTTTTACCGGATAGGTGCTTAGCGCTCTCGGCGATTTTGGCGGTGAGCAACACACAACAACACTCGGGGAGTAGCCACGCGCATCTAGCGTGCCGATCAATCGTCAGGACGGGCCGTTGTGCCCCGGTTGATCATGGTGTGGACACACCACTGGCAAGACCGTTGCTATACATGGGTCTGGTCGTTGGTTTCAACAATTCAGTTGCACACATCAAGGAGGTTCGTGCATGGATGCGATGGTGTTTATTCTGCTGGTAGCTGGATTGGCGTTGCTCGTGGTTGGCGGTGAGTTTCTGGTGCGCGGCGCTTCCAGCCTGGCAGCGGCGGTAGGCATTTCGCCCCTGGTCATTGGCCTGACGGTGGTGGCCTTCGGCACTAGCTCGCCCGAGATGGCGGTGAGTATTCAGGCTGGTCTGGCGGGCAACCCCGACATCGCCGTCGGTAATGTGGTGGGGAGCAATATCTTCAACGTGTTGTTTATCCTTGGTGCATGTGCCCTCATTCTGCCGCTGCTGGTTTCGACCCAACTGGTGCGGCGCGAAGTGCCAATTATGATTGGCATTTCGTTTCTGCTGCTGCTGCTGGCGCTGGATGGCCGCATTCACCTGTGGGATGGCGTGCTGCTCTTTGCGGGTATCATTGGCTACACCGCATGGTCGGTGATTGCCAGCCGCCGCGAAACGGCAGCCGCCCAGCAAGAGGCCGAAGCAGCCATGGAAACGATTGGCGCGAAGAGTCCGCTCTGGCTGGCTGGCGCGGTGGTGTTGCTGGGCCTGTCGCTGGGGGCGTTCTTTCTGAACTGGTTCAATCAGGTTGCCGCTGGCTTTATCGCTGTTGGTGCGGCCCTCTTCGTAGTTGGTTCGGTTGTTGGCGGCACAAAGCGGGCGGGCGATTTGCTGCATCAGGTTGGTTTTGTGGGTGCGGGCCTTGGCATTCTGGTGCTGGGCGCGGGCTGGCTGATTGATAGCTCGACGACAATTGCCCGCGCCTTTGGCGTGGACGATGTGATCATCGGTCTGACGATTGT
>JALONX010000856.1 GCA_025454695.1 Chloroflexaceae bacterium | reverse complement strand
AACGGCTCGCCCCTGGAGATTGGCACGGGGCTACGCAGCGAGGTTGGTTCTGGTGAGGTGCGCCACTACCATCCGTATTGCGAATACTACGTGATGATAGAAGGCGTGGCCGAGCTGGAGGTGGAAGGCAAACTGGTAACGTTACATGCAGGCATGGTGGTGATGATTGAGCCAGGCGAGCGCCATCAAGTCGCGTCCGTTGGCAAGTCCGGGGCACGCTGGGTCGTCATCAAGGAGCGCTCGGAACCTGGTTCTAAGTTCGTGGCGTAAGACGGACGAAAGGCCGCACGACGATTCAATCGCCATCTTCCGGCTGCGGCTGGCTACGGGCGGCGTGAACGCGGGCCAGTTCGTTGATCGTCGCCTCGGCCTCGTTGCTGTGGCCGTAGGCGGCGAGGATGTGGGCGCAAGCCCGTGGAATTTCGAGGTTGCGGTAGTGGCGGGCAGCCGTGCGCATGTGCTGGGCGGCCCGCTCCAGTTCCGCCGCCACTGCCTCGCACTGCGCCGCGCTAGATTCCACCCGTGCCCGTCGCTCTGCATCGGCGTGCGGCGCGGCGTCGGGGGTGTTGCTCAACAGTTCCGGCTCAGGCATAACACACCTCCGGGATTACAGATTGTAGATTGCAGATTACAGATTGCAGATTGTGGTAGCGTACTAACTGTGCTGCAGAGTGAGTTACGCATTACGTGTTACGCATTACGTGTCTCTGTGCTCTCGGTGCCCTCTGAGGCTAAGCTCCTCCAAGTGCAGCACGCAAGAGTTGGGGCAGGTGGGGCGGGATAAACGACTCAGCGGTTGCCTCAAGCTCGGCCAGCGTCCACCAGCGGAAGCCCCGGTGCGACTGTTGCTCATACGCCAACAGGTTGTCGAGGCTCAGGGAAACGTCGCGCACGCGCACGGGGAAAAACCGCTCCTGCAAGCGCATGCTGCGGCCATCGGGGAAGTGCAGCACCCGCTCGTACTCGCCAACACATGGCCCCACGGCGGGCAACTGAAGGCCGGTTTCCTCCCACAATTCCCGCAGCGCCGCCTGCTCATGGGTCTCACCGGCCTCCACCCCGCCGCCGGGTGTGACCCAGTACACCGCCATGGTGGGCATGCCCTCGTGCAGCGCGGCCCCATCATCATTCTGGTACAGCAACAAACGCTGCTGCGAGTCGATCACGAGCAGCCGAGCGGCTTGGCGAGTGAACATAGTTACGAGTAAAGGGTTAGGGGTTAGGGGTTAAGCTCAACGCATTTCAGTGAGTACCAACGAAGTTAGCCTTTAACCCGTAACCCTTAACCCTTAGCTTTATCTTCCCGCCACCGCCTGCACCTGGCTGATGATGCCCAGGAGGACGTTGGGAAAAATACCCAGCAGCAGCAGCAAGGCCGCCGACAGCGCCAGGGTGACGTTGATCGAAAGGGGCGCACGCACCGGTTCGGGCGAAGGGGCTTCGGCAAAAAACATCGCCTTGAGCAGCCGCAGGTAGTAGTAGAGGCTAATTACCGTGGTCACGACGCCGACGATGACCACCAGCCATGCGCCGCCCTGCCAGGCCGCCATAAAGACATAGAACTTGGCGAAGAAGCCCGCCAGCGGCGGAATGCCCGCCAGCGACAGCACGCAGATCGCAAACAGCACCGCCAGCCCCAGGTTGCGCCGGGCCAGCCCATTCAGGTGCGCGATGTCATCGCCGCCCACCAGCATGCCCGCCACCGTCAGCGCACCAAAGGCGCCAATGTTGGTAATCGTATACACAATCAGGTAGTACAGCAGCGAGGAGGTGCCCAGCGCCTGATCGGCGGCGGCGGGTGAACCGAAGGCCAGCAGCGCCATCAGCAGGAAGCCCGCTTGCGCCACGCTCGACCATGCCAGCAGGCGCTTGGCGTTGGTCTGGGGCAGGGCCGCCAGGTTGCCCACAATTACTGTGAGCAGCGCCAGAAACGCCAGCAGACTCGTCCAGCCGCCAAGCTGGTCAAAAGCGACGCTGCCGGTCTGGTTGGGGAAGGCCGTGGTAAGCAGCCGATAGAGCAGAATAAAGCCCGCCGCCTTGGAAGCGGTGGAGATAAAGGCCGTAATCGGCGTAGGCGCACCCTGGTACACATCGGGCGACCAGGCGTGGAAGGGCACCACGGCCACCTTGTAGCCCACCCCGGCAATCACAAAGAGCATGCCCAGCGTGAGCAGCCCGCTCGCTTCGCCGCCCGCCGCCGAAGCAATCACCGGGAACTGGGTCAGGTTATTGGCGCTGATGTTGGTGTTGAGGGCGTTAGCCACAAAGCCGTAGACCAGGCTCATGCCGTAGAGCATAATCGCCGACGACAGCGCCCCGAAGAGGAAATACTTCAAACCCGCTTCGGACGACTGCTTCTCCTGGTTGAAGTAACCGGCCAGAATGTACAGCGGGATCGAGGTCAGTTCCACCGCCAGAAACGCCGTCAGCAGCTCATTGGCCCCCGCCATCAAGCACATGCCCGTGGTCGAAAAAAGGATCAGGGCGTAAAATTCGCCGGGGTTGCCCCAGATTTTCGAGTCCAGCGTCAGTAGACATGTCAACAGGGCTGCGCCCACAAAGGTCAGCCGGGCGATCATCGTCAGGTGATCGGTGGCGAACGCGCCGAGAATGGGATCGCCCGCCGGGCCGCCGCTTTGCAAGTTGCGAATGATGTTGGTAAAGAAGTTTACCGGCGCATCTGCCGGAAGCTGGTAGACGTAGCCGCTCTGCAAGAGCGTAATGGCAAACACCAGCCCCAGGCCAATCGCCGTGAGCGAGCCAGACGAGCGGCTGCGTTCGCGGCGGGCCGACTCGCTGCTGCCCCACTTTTCCAGCAGGTCAGACACCAGCACCAGCAGCGCCAGCACAATCAGCAAAATCTCCGGCAGCAGGCGCGGAATATCGGTCAGTTGAAAAATCACGGTAAACTCCCAGGAACCGAGAACCAGTCACATAATCCGTAATTCGTAATACGTAATACGTAACTCAACAAT
>JALONX010000855.1 GCA_025454695.1 Chloroflexaceae bacterium | reverse complement strand
GGGCGTGGTAGACGAGAGCGGCGGCTTTGTGCCCGGCTACGCCATTATAGACAATCGCACGCAAAAGGAGTGGGGTGGCGGTTTATGTCAAGTCTCAACCACCGTCTTTCGGGCCGCTTTCTGGTCGGGCCTGCCCATCACCGAGCGGCACGAACACGCCTTCCGCATCAGCTGGTATGAAGAACTGGGCGAGCCGCCGGGCCTGGATGCGGCCATCTACACTGGCTACAGCGACGTGCGCTTCGTCAACGACACCGGCGGCTGGCTGCTGCTGCAAAGCTGGGTCGAGCCGAATCAGCAACAGCTGCATGTGGCGCTCTACGGCCCGCCCACCGGGCGCAGCGTGGCCATGGCCCACACGGTGCTGGAAACCAGCCCCGCCCCCAGCAAAGCCACCTACATTGACGACCCGACTCTGCCCGCTGGCACGCTCAAAAAGACCGACACCGCCCGTGGCGGCATGAAGGTCGAAGTCTACCGGGTGGTGCGGCAGGGCGATCTGGTACTGTACTACGACACCTTCGCCACCGAATTTAAGCCCTGGCCGAACATCTACCTGCGCGGCACCGGCTGATTTTACCGCCGAGCACGCCAGGCACGCGGAGGATTTTGCATTCACCGCCGAGCACGCCAGGCACGCTAAGACAAGGTTCATATCAGGTGTACTATATGGAGTAAACGTAGTGCGGACTTATGAAGTTTAATAATTAAATTGAGCATACGATGTAGCTGCGCGATGTATCGCGCCAGAGCGCCGAAGGCGCGATACATCGCGCAGCTACGGGACGTTTTATACGCGAATAAAAAATTAAAGTCCATTAGTCCGCGTGTAGGGCAAAACGCGGACTAAAGTCCGCACTACGCATTGTCAATTACGAAATGCTAACTTCGGGCCTTGCCTAAGGATATAACAATTTCTTCTCGGCGACCTCAGCGTACTCGGCGGTGAGTACATTGCATTCACCCTGGCCTACACATTGCTAAAACACTCCCAGTTGCGCTGCGCTTTGGGCGGTGAGTTCTGCTATACTATGAGTACATTTTCACAAGAAATCTCACCGTCTGCTGAGGCACAGGCGGCTGCCGTTTTGCCACGGGAGCGCCGCGATTGGCCAATGGCAGCGCCAGACAGGAGCCACGCATGAAAGCAAGCGAAATAATGACGCGCGATGTGATGACGGTTTGGGAGGGCAGCACGGTGGAAGACGCCGCCCGCCTGATGGCCCGCCACCGCATCAGCGGTTTGCCGGTGGTCAATCAGCAGAGCATGCTGGTTGGTCTGATTTCCGAACACGACCTAATCTCGAAAACTGGCCACCTGGTTTCCGAAATTATGACCCGTGGCGTGATCAGCGTGGCCCCGGACACGGAAGTGGAACAGATCTCGCATTTGCTCACCAACCAGCGCATCCGCCGCGTGCCCGTGGTGGATCACGGCAAAGTCGTCGGCGTTGTCAGCCGTTCCGACCTGGTGCGCCAGATCGCCATGCGCTGGGTTTGCGACGTGTGCGGTGAAATTGTGCGCGGCCAGGACGCACCCGACCATTGCCCGCGCTGTGGTGCCCCCGCCAACGCCTTCACCCACAGCGTCGTTCCACCCGGTATGTGATCCGCGAAGGACGCGAAAGAACGCGAAGGGACTGATAATGCGTAATACGTAATGCGTAATTTTATTGAACCCAAAGCTCGCAACAGGTCTAACGCGGAACGGATTACGCAGTACGCATCACGCATCACGTTTCACACAGTAGGAAATACACATCACAGCATCACATTTCTGTGATCATTGAGGAGAATAGCTATCATGGCAAAAGCCAATAGTACGGCAGAGCCGAAAACTGTCAACAATCATCATCCCGACCTGGCCCACGAAGACCCGGAAAAGCTCAAATACTACTATTACATGATGCTGCTGCTGCGCCGCTTTGAAGAGCGTACCAGCGAAATGTATGTGAAAGCCAAAATCGGCGGCTATTGTCACCTGAATCTGGGTGAAGAAGCCACCATTGTTGGGTTGATGGCCGCCCTGACGCCGGACGATTATATTTTTACCAATTACCGCGAACACGGCTATATTCTGGCCCGTGGTGTCGCGCCTGGCCCGATAATGGCCGAACTCTTCGGCAAGGAAACCGGCGTTTCCCGTGGACGCGGCGGCTCCATGCACCTGTTCGACCGGGAAGCGAACTTTATGGGCGGCTATGCTATTGTCGGCGGGCAAGTGCCGCTGGCGGTGGGGGCGGCCTACGCCCTGCGCTACCAGGAAAAGCCCGGCGTGGTGATTGCCCAGGGTGGCGACGCCACCACGAACATCGGCGCATGGTACGAGTCGCTGAACCTGGCAAAACTCTACAAGTGCCCGGTGCTGTTTTTTGTCGTCAACAACGGCTACGGCATGGGCACCTCGGTTGAGGCCGGTTCTTCCGAACCAGACTTGTGGAAAAAGGGCTGCGCCTTCCGTATTCACGGCGAACGGATTGATGGCACCGATGTGCTGGCCGTGCGCGACGCCGTGAAGCGCCTGCGCGACAAGGCCGAGGCCGAGGGCGAACCAGCCCTGCTGGATGTGGTGAGCTTCCGCTTCCGCGGCCACTCCGTTATTGACGCCGACCGCTACCGCGACGCCGATTTTGTGCGCCAGGGCCGCAACCAGAACGATCCGGTGCAAAACTTTGGGGCACAGCTGCTGGAAGCGCGGGTCGTGGATGACGCCTGGATTCGCACCACGGCGGAGCGGGTGGATCGGGAGGTGCAGGAAGCGATTGACTTCGCCAACAACAGCCCCGACCCGGATCCAAAAGACATGTACACCTTTATGTACGCAACACCCGTGCCCAACATCCCCGGCCCGGAAGAGGCCATCGCCGCATATAAGATTAACAAGGGAGAGTTTTAGAATGACGAGTTACGAGTTACGAGTTACGAGTGTTCAGGCACCGTTACTCGTAACTCGTTATTTGTAACTCGTTACTGGAG
>JALONX010000854.1 GCA_025454695.1 Chloroflexaceae bacterium | reverse complement strand
AGGTGAATATAGTAAACATCATTTGTCCAACCTCAATTGAAGAGAAGCTTGAGTCAAAACATCACGTGACATTTTACGAAGCGCGCGAGATATTTTTGTCGAAACCCCGCATGCGCTTTGTTGAGAAGGGCTATACAGAAGGGGACGATGTATATGCTGCCTTCGGGCAAACGTCTGCGGGGCGTTATTTGAGCGTCTTCTTCGTCTACAAGTCTGACACAGCGACGGCTATCATCATCAGTGCGCGTGATATGAGCAGTAAGGAGCGACGAGCATATGGACGAAAATAAGCGAAGTTCCGTTTCACAAGCTGCTACAATCGAAGAAATGGGTGCTTTTTGGGATACGCACGACGTTACTGACTACGATACTGATGCCCCCGATGTTACCTTTTCCGTAGCACGGGCAGTTCAGATTGAAGCAGAGTTGCTGGTGGCACTTGAGCAGCAAGCCCTCATTCGCGGTATTAGCGTGGAAACCCTTGTTAATGTATGGCTGCAACAAAAACTAGATCGAGAAGTACACCCGGCAGCAGCGTAACAATTTTTTGGTACCCCGATTTCATCTGGGGCCTCCTTTTCGGCCTGGCAACGGTGGGCCTAGTGCTGCTGCTGCGCCCGGCCCGCCTGCGGGTGGCCCGTGTCGTAAACATCATGTCGGGCGAACGTTTCCACCAAGCTCAGCTGCACTGGGGCTACTGCCCTGGCCTGCGCCCCCAGAGCCTCATTCTCGATCTGGCGGGAACGGAGGCCAGTGGCAGCCTCACATGCGACGGTAAGGAGCGAGAAGGCTCCATCCCGCTGGCCAAGGCCCTCAGCGGCGACTACACCCTGACTGCCACGGCGACCTACCGCGTGCTGGGCTTTCCCGTGCAATCGCAGCAAGCGTTTCACGGCAAATTATGAATGAAGAAGTATGAGGTATGAAAAGGTTGCAATGTTGTTCAATGACTTTTATACTTCAGACATCATTATTGGTGCGAGGATCTAGTGCCTGCTGGTCAAGCAGATAGCCGGTTCCTATGCCGTACCAAAGGCCCAGTACCGCAAAACTACCCAACTCAAACATTCTTATGCCAAAAATCAAAATGGCGACCGCAGCCAGTGCAATTGCAGCGTGTACCAATACCCACACATGAAAAGATGGGCAATGTGCTTCAGGAAGTGTCAAACGTAGCGCGAGCCAGAGGAAGGTACCAGCCAGAAAAATGAGGATAAAGAGGACAAACAATCCTTTTGAAGGCCACACGAACAACGAAAAGCCCAACCAGAAACTCGTCCAGGTAAGTGCGGAAACCAGTAACCAGACTATTGAACTGTGCCAGGCAGCACGATAATAGCGTCGAAGCGTGAGCATTTGCAGCCCACATGTGATGATGGATATAATTGCAAATGCAAGTGTTGTGCTAACAACTTCCTCCTGCCAGTTGAGTACCTGACCAGCACGTCCTGTTTCACCAATAGCCAGCGCAAGCCCCAGAATCACAAACCAGTTCAAGAGCCAGTTGAGCGTCGAAGCAATGGCCCAAAGCAGCCAGGCCGATGGTTGTTGTACAGGTTTTAACGCAAGCCTCATAAGCCATCAAAGGGTAAGTGCTCTCAACACTGATTTTCATACCTCATCATTCATACTTCATACTTTTCTTAACGAAGTCTAGCGCCGCCCCCGCCTGCGCAAGCGTCACATGTTCCACCACCAGCGGCGCGTTGATCGTGTTCGCCAGCAGCGCCTGCCGCAACGCCGCGTAGTCGAGAATGCCGCTGCCCGGCCCCGGCAACTCCAGCCGGTCGCCGTCCATGCGCATGTCCTTGAGATGCACCAGGCTGATGTGGGGTTCAAGCGTTGCAGCCATCTGCTCGATGTGGCGGGCCTGTTCAGGCCAGGTTTGCGGCGGCAACAGGTTCGGCGGGTCGAACACAGTGCTGACACGGCCAGCGGGCCATGCGGCGCAAAACCTGGCCAGCTGCTCCGCCGTGCCAAGCACATGGTGATACCAGGGTTCCAGGGCCAGCGTTACGTCTGCTGCATCCAGGGCCGGGAGTAGCTGTTCCACCGCTCGGCGCAACTCATCCCAGGCTACCTCGCGCTGGTTGTTCGGGTGGTCATCAAGCAGGCCGGGGGCGTAGGTGCCGCTCCAACTCACCAGCCGCCGCGCCCCCAGCGTGGGCAGCAGCCGGGCCAGCCCTTCCAAACCCGTCTGAGTCCAACCCATTGGCGCGTCATCGGGGCGCAACGGGTTGCTATAGCCAGAAACGGCGACAATCTCCAGCCCCGCCGCTTGCGCTACCGCCGCCGTTTCCCGCGCCAGCGCCTCATCGCAGCCATGGGGAAAATGCACATGCAGGCTGCCAAAGCCCAGCGCCGCCACCCGTTCCAGTGTCGCCGCCACGTTATCGCCAGGTTGGATTTGAATCCAGAGACCGAAGGAAGGCATAACGAGTTCCGAGTTCCGAGTTACGAGTAACCTAAGCCAGAAATCTCAAAGGAAATGAAGGAAATAAGGGAAATCGCACTGAGTAGTCTATAAACAACGTCTTCTCCCAGGAAGTCTCGTTGTCACCCCGACCGTAGGGAGGGGTCTTCAGCGCATGGCAATGTAGATTTCTCCCTGCGGTCAGAATGACAGCGCGTTGCATGGCGTGCAAAAAGACTGCATTGTCAGTGTGCTGAGTGGTCTGTAAAGAACGGTTTCTTGTATTTCAATCTGCTTCAGCCACCGAATGAATTTGGCGTCTGGACGACCAAAACACGCTGATGAGTCCTTACAAAATAATCCAGACAGCCATCGGGTCAACACGCTTATGAAGATTTACTTTTATTCCGGCCACAAATGTCCCGTAGGCGCACGGTTTATCTCGCTTTCCGGTTACTGGCGCAATAATGAGTTTTAAGAAATTAAACGGGTATATTTGCTCGCCGTAGCCCTAAAGGGCGCGGCTTGAAGCTGCGAAGCCCACCTGCGCGGGCTATACCGGAT
>JALONX010000853.1 GCA_025454695.1 Chloroflexaceae bacterium | reverse complement strand
CATGACTTCCGACCTCTCAAAGCAAGGTAAAACTTTCGTCAGTCCGTAAAAGAAGGACTGGGGGAGTATTCATCTTCTCAGAGGGTCATGGAAAGAGCTTTGACTACTGACGAATTCGATAGTAGGTTTGCAGCAACATTTAATGAGCATTGCCTAACGAAGAGAAGCACTAAAATCTGATAGCTTTTTCGAGTTGGTCACTGAAACTGACGGCTTCTGCGACGAACGAAAACAAGACTGCATGGTGGAGCAGGTGGAAATGTAACGCTGTAGGTAGCTTATTATAATTCTATGGACTCAACCATAGAAACAGATTACTGTATCAATCTATGCCTACGGACGTACACGTACCTAACAATCTGATACGATCAAAAACAGTATTCATGTACTGAACGAAAGTGACTGATTACTGTTTGGATTTAAGTGACAACATTAACAAAGCCGAACTACTGCATTTATCAAATCGTTTTAAACTATATTGTGATTCATAACCCACGGGGAAATCTTTTCACGCGTGGCAAAGTGAATACGGTTTGCATCCTTCCTCTCCCACCTGGCTGCCAGCAACCCCTGAACCGACGCTGCCCGTGTTGCCTGCAACGGCAACTGCCGCCCCTGCTTCCCCAACCATTGCGCCAGCAACCGCAACAGCGGCCCTACCAACGCTGCCGCCGCCCACCGCCGTTGCCACCAGCCTACCTTTTGCCACGCCCGTGCCGACGCTGCCACCGCCGCCCACGCCCATGCCGCCGCTGCCGCACCGCCGCACGCCGCCAACGGCTGTGGCGGGGCAGGTGCCGTTTATCCCCATTCTGATGTACCACTACGTCCGCAACGTAGACCCGACCAGGGATCGGATCGGCTACGGCCTTTCGGTGAGTCCGGCAAAGTTCGCCGCCCAGATGGACTGGCTCTACCGCGAGGGCTACACCACCCTACGCATGGAAACGGTGGCCCGCTGCCTCAGCGGCCTGCAAACCTGCCCGCCCCGCTCGGTGGCGCTCACGTTTGATGACGGCTACGAGGACGCCTACCGCAATGCACTACCCGTGTTGCAGCACTACAATTTCGTCGCTACCTTCTATATCGTCACCGACTTTGTGGGCTACACCGGCTACATGAACTGGGAACAGCTGCGGGCCATGCGCGATGCGGGTATGGAGATCGGTGCCCACAGCAATACGCACCTCGATCTCACCAGCCTCGACCCGTTTCGGGCGACCGAAGAAATCGCCGGTTCAGGTCAGCGCCTGGCCCGCGAACTGCAAACACCCATCACCAGCTTCTGTTATCCTGGTGGGCAGTTTAACCTGGCGGTGAAGGAACTGGTGCGCCAGGCTGGCTATGCCACTGCCGTCACCACGCAGCAGCTGTTCGATCAGCGTGATCTACTGGCGCTGCCCCGCGCGCGTATCCAGGGCGAGATGAGCCAGCAGGGCTTTGAAGAAACCATGCGCGTCTTCAGCCCCTAACTGATGTTGGATGAGTACCAGCAGTTGCGCTCAGCAGTTGGTCGAAACCCTGCTCAACGGTGTGTTGGAGGTTTATATCTCGAATCTACACACGCCCGATAGCCTGGTAGTCCAACAACTCCCCATGCCGTACACGGCGCTTCGTGGTATACTCAACCAATAGAATAAGTGCTGCCACGCAGCATGGCCGACCTACGTTCCAGGGCGTTGCTAACCAAGAGTCTCAGGTCGTTTTCAATGCTCAACTCGTAATGCTCAACTCCGCAGGTGCGCCGATGGATTTTCATAACAAAGTTGCGATTGTGACAGGTGGGGCCAGCGGCATTGGCCGAGCCTGCGCCCTAGCCCTGGCCCGCGACGGCGCGGCGGTGGTGGTGGCCGACAAAGACGGCCCGACCACCAGGGCGCTGGTGGAAGGGATGCGCAGTTGGGGCGGGCGAGCGATTGCCTGTGTGGCCGATGTAACGGTGGAGCAGGACGCTGCTCGTATTGCCAACGAAACGGTTGCCGCTTTTGACGGGATAGATATACTCGTGAACAATGCGGGTATTCAACCGCAGGGCACGGTGGAAACCACTAGCCTGGAAACCTGGAATGCGACCCTGGCGGTGAACCTGACTGGCATCTACCTGGTGTCACACTATGTCATCCCCGAGATGCGGCGGCGCGGCGGCGGTTCGATTGTGAATGTGTCCTCCATCCACGGCCTGGTGACGGCCCCCAACATGGCGGCCTACGCGGCCAGCAAAGGCGGCGTGATCGCCCTGAGCCGCACCATGGCGCTGGATTTTGCCAGTGAAGGTATTCGGGTAAACTGTGTTTGCCCCGGCGTGGTGGACACACCCATGCTGCGCGAGGCAGCCCGGCTGGCCAGCGCAGGCCGGAGCGACGAGACGCTGAAGCAGTGGCAGCACATGCAACCGCTCGGGCGGCTGGGCACGCCGGAAGAGGTGGCCGAGATGATTGTGTTTCTGGCCAGCCCACGGGCATCGTTTATCACGGGCAGCGTCTATTCAGTGGATGGCGGGCTGGGGGCGCGGTTTTAACCATGCAGGTTCGCATCAAATTTTTTGCTGCTCACCGCGACATTGTGGGCCAGAGCCAGCAGACGCTGGCTCTGGAGCCTGGCGCAACCGTAGGCACGCTCTGGGAGCGGCTGACGACAGCCTACCCGCGCTTGCAGGGCTACAGCGGGCGGCTGCTCTACGCCGTGAACCAGGAGTTTGCCACGCTGGCAACCGAACTGCATGACGGCGACGAAGTGGTCTACATTCCGCCGGTGAGTGGAGGCTAGCTCAGTTAGCAGTTAGCAGTTGGCCGTTGGCCGTTGGTGAACCACAAAGGAGTTGAGGGAAGGAAGTTATTGGTTTGACAACGAAGTTTTCACGTATTTCTAGAGCAACACGCTTATGAAGATTAAAAATTACATCCGGTATAGCCCGCGCAGGTGGGCTTCGCAGCTTCAAGCCGCGCCCTTTAGGGCTACGGCCAGCAAATATACCCGTTTA
>JALONX010000124.1 GCA_025454695.1 Chloroflexaceae bacterium | reverse complement strand
AAGTTACAAATAGCGAGTTGCGAATAATAAAGGAAAAAGAAATCAGGGAATATTCCTGAGTAAAGGTTATTTCCTTGCTCACCCTTATTAGTCGGTAAACGACGTTTTTGTCCTCAACGATGCGCGTTATCATGCCGACCGCAGGGGGAATCTGCATTGTGGTGCGTTGAAGACCCCTCACATGCGTTCGGGGTGACATGGCCATTTTAACAAACGACGTATGTCCATCGTGGACTACGCCACACGCAATGCGATCAATCTGCAATCTGCAAACTGCAATCTGCAATCTCTAGCGCTTCCGTAGCAACCGCCTCAATCGCCACACAATACGAACCAAACGGGTCGAGGGTAAGCTTGAACTGGCGCAACTCGTCTCGGTTCCAGGCCCGGCGGCCATCCTCGGACCAGCAGAGTCCACTCACAAGTTCGTTAAACTGGTAGTCGCCCTCGGCCAGGCCCAGTTCTGCCACTGGCAGCCCCAGGGTGACAGTGCGTTTGTGCGGCCCCACGTTCAGCAGGCCCAGTACGCAGCCCGTGCCACAGCGCCGTAGCACCGCAAACACCTGGGGCGAGTCGCATGTCACGGCGTTGTACAGCGTTTGGCCATAGCGCAGCACCGGCTGGGTGTGCCACACCCGCAGCAGTTCCCGCAGCACCAGTTCCTCGCCCTGTTCTTGCCCCATCCAAAGCGAAGGCACAAAGCCACAGAAGATCATCCCCGCCAGCGCCATGCGGCTCAGCCGCGAACCACGCAGGCCATCGGCCAGGGGGTTAATGTCGCAGGTGTCGTGAGTTTCCATAAAGCCGATGCGCAGGCTACCCTCGGGCATGCTGGCTCGGTGGTCGTGCAGGTAGGCCCCCAGTTCTGCCGGGCTGATGCGGTTCAGCGCCATATGCATAAACATATGATGCACCATGTAATCGGCGCAGGCGTCGTGGCTGCCGGTGTAGAGCGGGCCGTGCAGGTCGCAAATCAGAGCAGCCTCGCCTTTCCACTGGCGCAGGCTGAGGCGCAGGCGTTGCAGCAGCGGCAAAAGGGCCAGGCCCGCCGCGCTGGCGTGGTAGGGCAGTTTGGGCGACCAGTTGGGGATAGGGTTGTATGGGCCGATCACGCGGAAGCCATCCAGATCGTAGCGCTGGGCCAGGGCCAGGGCAACCGTGTAGAGAAACTCCTGCAGCTCGGGGTTGTTCCAATCGAAGCTGTAGCAGCCGGGCGGCAGGGCGGTGCCAACTGGCGGCGCGGCCACATGGTCGCTCACCACAAAGGCACCCTGCTCGTTGCGAACAAACCAGTCGGGGTGTTCGGCGACATAGCGGGCGGTGTGGGCGCAGCCCTGCAAGGCCAGGTCTACCAGCACCCGCAGGCCATGGCGGTGGGCGCTTTGCACCAGTTCGTGCAGCTCCTGCTCGTTGCCGAGTGTCGGGTCGAGTTGTTCAAAGTCGCGGATGGCGTAGGGGTTGCCGGAACCGTGCCAGTTGCCGTCCCACAGCCGTTCGCGGGGGCGGGCAAACGGCTGGATGGGCAGCAGCACCAGCGTGGTGATGCCGAGACTGACGAGATCGGGCAGGGCCAGCCGTAGCCCGCTAAACCCGCCGTAGAGCGCCGGGTGGGTCTCGTAGATCACGGCGTCGCGCAGCCAGGGGGCCGGGTCGTCCAGCGGTGGCAGCAGGGTGGGCAGCAGCGTGTCGCGGAAGGTGGCCAAGGCCGCTGACCAGGGCTGGTTGAGCAGCTGCACATGCTGGCTGCCGCAGGTAATGTGGCTGCCGCTGGGCAGGCGGGCGGCCACAGCAATTTCGTGCCCCAGCGATACGGCGGCCCGTTCGTTGGGCGGTGTGCCTTCCAGGTAGGGCAGGGCGGCCTCGCGCGGGCTGGTGTACCAGCAGAGCAGCGTTTCGTGGCTCAGGGCGGCGTTTGCTTCCGTTTGCAACGCGGTGTGGAGCGCCAGCAGGCCCGGCCCGTGGGTGGGGGCCAGTTCCAGGGCGCTGCTGTTGCGCAGGCCCGGCGCGAAGAAGCGGCGTGGCAGCACGTCGCGGCGTTGGGCTGCCGCCACTTCTAGCGGCACGCCAGGGCGCACGCTGTTGCCAGGGGCCTCAAAGCGGCAGATTTCGGCCCGGCCAATGCGGGCAAAGGGGATGAGCAGGCGCACCCCGTAGATCGCCGCGTCTTCCACACTCACATTCTCAATAATCAGGTTGCGCTGCACCAGCGTGCCGCTGATCTGGTAGCGATCATGCATTTTCAGCGGCCCCAGCCCGCTAATGATCGTCACCTCGGCAGTGCCATCGTTGTTTTGCACAAAACGGCTGGCCAGGTAGCGCACAAACGAACGAGCCGCCAGCCAGGAATCGGGCGCGCCCAGGGCCACATCCACCACGGGGATGGCCGGGCCGTGGCCGATGACGCTGGCACCGTCGGGGCGACGCAACAGGCGCAGCGCCCCATCATCCGCCGACCAGCCTAGCTCCAGGTCGGGCGTGCGCAGGCTAATGCGTTGGGGTGTTTCGATAAAATCGAGAATGGCCATTGGGAACTGTAATACGTGATGCGTGATGCGTAAAGCGTAAAACGTAAAACGTAAAACGTAATCTGCAATTCAGCACTCGGCACTCGGCACTCGGCACTCGGCACTCGCTTCACACCGGTGCGCCTACATGGGCCGTTGCCACTGTGCAGGCGTGTTCGACAATCTGGGGCCAGAACCAGCCCGCCAGCAGGCCATGCACCACGCCCGCCCGAAACACATCGCCCGCGCCAATCGGATTGTGGGCGGTGATGGCTGGCGGCGTGATGCTCAGGCTCTGCCGTTCGCCCGCTTCCTGCCAGAGCGCCCGGATGGCCCGTGGCCCATCGGTGACGAGGACGGTTGCGCCCCGCCGCTGGTGCAAGGCCAGCAACTGGGCTGCCCGCTCCACGCCGGGCTGGTGGTTATCCAGCAAGCTGGCCGAGGTGACGATCACATCGGCATGGGCGGCCCATGGGTCATCGGGGCGGGTCGCGTCGCCCACCACCGTGAGCCTGTTGGCCTGGCGGGCCAGGCTGGCCACCTCGGCGGTGCGGGGGCCATAGCGGGTGACGCTGACTATGCGGCAGCGGGCCAGCAGGTCGGCGGGCGGCAGCGTGGCCGGGGTGGCGCTGTCGCGAAAGGCCAGAATGGTGCGCTCGGCATCGGGTGTGAGCAAAATGCGGCAGACCGGCGTGCGGGCGTCGGCGTTACGCACCAGGTAGCGCCCGTCAATCTTGGTCTGGCCGATGGCCCGCTGCAACATGCGCCCGCCGTCATCGTCGCCCAGGTGGTCGCCCATCAGCACCACATGGTGGTTCCAGTCCGCCAGGCTCCGCGCCTCTAGAAAGGCATTGCCGCCAGGCACATAGTCTTCCCGCTGCACCCGCAGCCCCTCACCGGGCCGGGGGTGGTGCGGCAGCCAGATGCGGTGGTCGGCACAGATCGCGCCGTAGCAGAGAACGTCGTACATAACTCAAGAACCGAGAACCGAGAACCAAGAACCGAGCAACAGGTAGGGGCGAACCTTGTGTTCGCCCTTCGCGGATCAGTCTCCGGCCTCCGGTCTCCGGTCGTTCATCACCACGGCACGCTCAGCACCACGCCGCTGTAGCCGGGGATGCGCACGTTGTCTATGCTGCCCTCGCCGATACGGTAACTCTCGCCCGAGATGAGGTCGCGGGCGCTGCCGCTGGCGGGCAGGTTGGTGATAGGCAGGTTGATGGTACGTGGCTGCTCGCGCACATTCAGCGCCACCAGCAGCAGTTCCTGGCTATTCCAGCGGGCATAAGCGTAGACGGGCAGGTCGGCCTGGGCTAGCAGGGTGCGAAAATCGCCCGTGCGTAGGGCCGGGTGGCGCTGGCGCAGGTTGGCACAGCGCCGTGTCCACTCATACAGCGGCTGGTTCCACTGGCTTTGTTCCCAGGGGAAGCAGCCCCGGCAGTAGGGGTCGCCCGCGCCGCTCATGCCAATTTCATCGCCGTAGTAGATGCATGGTGCGCCGGGATAGCTCATCTGAAACAGGATGGCCGGGAAGAGGCGGCGCACATCGCCCCCGGCCTCGGTGAGAAAACGGGCCGTGTCGTGGCTGCCCAGCAGGTTGAGCTGGGTGGCGGTGGCCGCTGACGGGTAGTGGTGCAGCAGGCTTTCAACGGCGGCGGCAAAGCGTTCCAGCGGCATGGCCTGGTGCGCAAAAAAGTCGCGGCAGAGGTCGCGGAAGAGGTAGTTCATCACCGCGTCGAACTGGCTGCCATCGAGCCAGGGACTCGCATCTTGCCAGATTTCGCCAACAATGTAGGCATCGGGGTTAGCCGTCTTCACCACGCGGCGAAACTCGCGCCAGAAGTCGTGGTCGTTGATCTCGTTGGGCACATCGAGCCGCCAGCCATCGGCCCCCTGCTCAATCCAGTAGCGGGCCACGTTCAACAGGAACTGGCGCACCGGCGGGTGGTTGGTGTTGAATTTCGGCAGCGAACGGTAATCCCACCATGCAGCGTAGTTGGCCGGTTTGCTATCGTCATAGGGATTGATGGGTAGCCCGCCCAGGTAGAACCACTTCAGATACGGCGAATGGTAGCCATTCTCCAAAATATCCTGAAAGGCGAAGAAGCCGCGTCCACAGTGGTTAAACACGCCATCGAGCACCACATGCATGCCGCGCTGGTGGGCGTTGTTAATCAACTCGTGGAACGTTTCCAGCGTGCCGAAGCGCGGATCAATGCGGAAATAGTCGCTGGTGTTGTATTTGTGGTTGGAGGTGGCGTGAAAAATGGGCGTCATGTAAAGGGCCGTGACGCCGAGATTTTGTAGATAGTCGAGCCGGGCGATGATGCCTTGTAGATCACCACCCATAAAGTTGTGGATGGTGGGCGTGGTGCCCCAGGGCTGCACATTTTCAGGGTCGTTCGTCTGGTCGCCATTGGCGAAACGTTCAGGAAAAATCTGGTAGAAAACGGCGTGTTTCACCCATTCGGGCGTGCTAAACGACGGCTCGGCTCGTGCGATGGTCATGCATTCCCCCATTCCAATGCATAAATTATACCACGGCCTTTGGGCCGATTACGATGACACGGCGGTGTCTGGCGGTTGGCGTAGGCCAGCCGTTTTTTGAGACTCTTTTGAGAGTGGCGGGCTAGAGTGGGGGCATAGTTCGACGAAAGGAGCAAGAACGCATGCAGATGCATCCTGATCTCAGGTATGCGCTGGGAAAATTAACGCAGTGCGAGCGGCTGCACGAGGCTGAAGCCTGGCGCATGGCACGGGCAGCCTCGCAGCGTGTTCGTCCATTCGGCCAATTTGTGTTGTACCTGGGTGCGGCAATGCTTCAACACCTGGGCTTGATGCGGTGGGCCAACCAGTGTATGCGCCCGGCGTCATTCCGCACCCGGCGGGGGCTGTGGGTTGCCGTGCGTCCGCCTGGGCCATCGGATGTCGGATTGCTGGCCGAGTTTCTGGGAGGATTATCCGAACAGACTCGCAAGCTACGCTACATGGGGCCAAAGCGTTTTTCAGCAGAGTTGGCCCGGCAGGAGGCCCGGCGCATGGTGGCTCAGCCTGGCCCTGGCTACCTCACGCTGGTGGCAACGGTGCAGCGCCAGCACCGGGAGGAGGTGCTGGCCGTGGCCGAGCTAGTGCGCCACCAGCGCAACCCGACCGTGGGCGAGGTAGCCTTGCTGGTGCGCGACGACCTGCAACGGCAGGGCATTGGCACGGCGCTGTTTGGGGAGCTGCTGCGCCAGGCCCAACGCAGCGGTGTTGCTCGCCTGCATGCCACCATGCTGGCGGAAAACAGCGGCTTGCTGCGGCTGGTGCGTAAACGCAGACTGCCGTACACCAGCAGCACGCACATGGGCGAGACGGAGCTGTGTATCGGGCTTGCAGCATCCACGCAGGTGCTGCCGCCCGTGCAACAATGTGTATCCTACAAAGGAACTGAGGTATGTGGAAATAGTTGACATAATGCAATACGATCTTTGCCTGCTTTACCCCCAACACACCATGCCCGCTGGGCAAAACCCGCCGCCGTGCCCCGTGTTTGATAGTGTTTTGATAGCGCCCTGCTGCGTTAGCTGCGCTGTCTCGAATGTTCTACCTGGTTAATCAAGGAGGAGTCATGTCCACGCTCAAAACAATGCTGAAGGGTCTGCTGGTGCTGAGTCTGTTTGTTGCCCTCACTGCCTGTGGTGGCACGCCGGTTACCTTTGATCAGCTACCGCTGCCAAGCGACGCGAAGGAAGCCACCACGACCGATGCGGTTGTCACCAGTATGCAGGATTCGATGAAACAATCTATGGGCGACAAGGTCTCGAAGTTTGAGGTAAAGACCTACACCATGCCCAAAGATAGCCAATGGCCTACGGTTCAGGGGTTCTATACCCACCAGCTGAAGATGGGCGATTGGAAGGCCGAAGACCAGCTTAGCCTCGACAGTGAGCTGATTAAGATGCAGGGCTGGACGCGGGGTTCACTGGCCAGCGAACAGGCGCTGATTGTGGGCTACTACCCCAACCCGCTCGACAACGAGATTTACCTGATGGTGATGCTGGCGTCGGAATAACCGGCGCTCCATGGCCGAGGAGCCAGGCAGGCGCAGCGCGTGGACTCACACGCACAATGCGCGTGTGTTCGCGCTGCGCCTGCTGGTTTCGAGCTGCGCATGAACTTGGAACAAGAAAAATGTAGGGAGATATCTGGAATGAATCGACGACGAGGGACGCAGGGGCGTGTGTTGGCCCAATACCGCCTGCTGCTGCTGGTGCTGGCCCTGCTGCTGGGGCCGTGGGCCGTGTTTCAGCCCCAGGCGGCCTATGCGCTACCCAAACGCGACCCGCGGCCACCGGGTGAATGCGAGCCGGACTGGCACGTGCAAGGTGGGCTGGTGCTCAATGGCCTCTACCTGGGCGACCGGGTGCTACGCACGCAGCCTATCATCATCAACGCTAGCTCGATGAAGGTGAGCGGGATTCGTAACAACTGCACGCCCTGGCTCTACCCCATGCCCCTGGGCGATATTGAGTGGGAGCTGGTGAGCAGACCCGCCGGGAGCAACGCGAGCCTGGCCAACACTAACACGCTGATGGTGAGTCTCACGCCGGATGTGTTGGGGGCCTACACGGTGCGCTTTACCGGCTGTAGCCGTGGCTGTAGCAGCCTGCCCGTGTTCGCCGAACCAGCGAGCTTTACCCTGACCATAAACGCGGTGAACAGCTTTGTGCTGCCGCCAGCTACCGCGCCAGCCCTGCCGCCCCAGACTCCGGCAACTGAGCCTTCGGTCATCCCCGAGGCGGATGAGAAATGCCTGGGCGGTGGCGGGGTGGCTGACCCCCAGTGGGTGACGGTGAACCAATGGACGGGTGCAAATGACTATGAGTTGCTGGAAGGCATTGCGGTGAAGAGCCGCATCAGCCGGAAAGATAACCCGCTCAACCACGACAGTCAGGATCACCTGGTGCATGTGTTGCCCGACCCGATGTTTCGGCGGCTGCTCCGTGGCACCCAGTCGGTGATCGAGACCGAATGGGAGCGCAACCACCTGCCCGAGCCGTTTCGGGCCACGCCCGGCGACCGGGTTTCGGCTTTTGGCTACTGGATTCTGGACTGCGCCCACGACGCCCCGACCGAGATCCACCCGCCGATAGGTGTGGCGGTGCAGCGGCCCCGTGCCGTCGCCATCCCCGGCGATAAGCTGTTCCCGCTGCCAGTGGACGATGGCGACGGTGGGTTCAGGATTGTGCAGGAGCGGGTGGGCACCAACGTGTTTGTGCCGGGCATTGTCACCGACATCTGGTTTAACCGCCAGTCGGGCGAGATTACCAACAACTGTAGTACCACAGGCTTGCACCAACCGGGCCGCTTTGTAGACACGCCGCAGGGGCGCATCAAGGTGCAGGGCGCATGCATCCGCAGCCCGGCGCCGCTCGATCGGGTGTTTAACTTTCGCATCTACCTGCCGCCGCGCCCCCGGCTGGATTGGGGGATTGAGGTGCCGATCTACTTCGAGACCTTTAACCATCCCCACGGCTTTAGCGACGGCCCAGCGCCGAAAATCACGCTGGCGGGAACGGAAGCGGTGCCCTACCTCGACGTAAGTATTGACATGCGTGGGTTCAGCGGCAGTCGCTACGCCCGGCAGATTCGGGCCGGCTGGGTGATACCATCGCCCACCAACTGGGGCTTGCAGCAGTGGCGCTTGCGCCTCACCGCGGTGGATGTGCATGACGACGGCGACTCATTCGCACGGGGCGATGGCGACTGGCGCTTCTGGCTGAATACCAACAACGGCATGCAGGAGTGGACAAAGCTGTTTGATTGTGACGGCTGCGTTCACGGGCGCGAAAATTTTGGTGGGCGGCCATGGCAAACCAGCGCCCCCGGCGACGTCAGCCCCGACCGCACGCTCGGCCCGGACATCCTACGCTTTCCTGGCCAGCGCATCTGGGTGCATTCGTCGGGCTTCGAGGCCGACGGGCTGATTGATGACGATACCGGCTCGGTCAACGACCTGCGCCCGCAGGCGGCTGCCCGCTACCGCACCCGTTCCAGTTGTACGGAACAAACGGTGTCGGGCTGCGCTAGCTACACCTTAGAGTATGAGATTCAGGAAGGGCCAGCACTGTCGGCACCGACGCTGACCGCAGCAGGGCGCTTTCTGCACAACAGCTACTTTGTGCAGGCGACCGACCCCACGCCGCCCTGCCCGGCCTGTGCCGAAACGGTGGCGAGCTGGCACCCGGCGGACACAACCTTGAAACCTGACGATCCGCCGGTGGAGCTGAGCAAAACGCTGCTGTTCCGCAGCCAGCCCAGCGTTGAACGGCACGCGCTTACCGACATCACCCTGCCCGACTTTACCGCCACCATTGAACAGACTCGCGGGCGGGGAACCGATGCCACCGATAGGCTGATGCGTGACCTGCGGGCGGTGGTGGATGAACAGCTGGCCTCGCCCCTGGTGGGCGAAGTGCGCGACGACCTGGCTACGATGATCGGGGCTATTCCCGCAGACCTGCGCCAACAATATTTCGGCGATCTCAAGCTCTATAGCCTGGCGCTGCCGCTGATTAGCCGGTAGCGCGTGCATGGGGATTGGCGATTGGCGATTGTTCAGAGAATCGCCAATCGCCAATCGCCAATCGCCAATTGCTAACTTAACCTGCGTTCGGGATACGCCATTGCAGCACCAGCAGGAGCATCCTGAGTAGGCCACCCCTGGTGATTTTGCGTCCAGCCAGGGTTCCTGAAGGCCGTATCAAAGGGGCGACTCGTGCCACCGATCCGCCCCTTTGATACGGCCAAAAGAATCACGGGCTGATGCAGGGAGGCTGGAGCGTGGCCTACTCAGGATGCTCCGTTCGATCCTACTGGAGCATCGCCCGAACTGACGTTATTTTAAGGAGTTTCTATGAAACAACGTTTACTTTACGCTTTCCTGCCCCTCGTGCTGCTGTGTGCGGTGGGCCTGTCCTGGGCTGTGCCAGCCGCTCGCGCCGATTGGCGCAGCTTAACTGGGCCGCTGCCCGCCCATGTGAATGGGTTGCGCTTTCAGATTAGCCCTGATTCGAAAACGGTGGCCTTTGTGGCCGACAAAGACACCGACGATGTGGAAGAACTTTACGCCGTGCCGCTTGCTGGCGGGACGCCGGTGAAGCTCAACCCGCCGCTGGTGGCGGGCGGCGATGTGAACGCTCTCCGCTTTGCCTTTACTCCCGACAGCCAGCAGGTGGTCTATCTAGCCGACCAGGAGGTGGACAACCGGGTTGATATGTTCCGTGTGCCCGTCGCTGGCGGTGCAGCAGTCAAAATCAACCCGTCGCTGGTGGCAGGTGGCAATGTGGATTTCTTCAAGATTGACTCGAAGAGCCAGCGTATTGTGTACCAGGCCGACCAGCAGAGCAACGACGTGACCGATCTCTGGAGCATCCCACTGGCTGGTGGCGCGTCGCTGAGGCTCAACGGGTCGCTGGTGGCGGGCGGCGACGTTGGCCTGTTTGACCTTGACCCGCTGAGCAACCGGGTGGTCTATAGTGCCGACCAGGAGACGGACGGCACGTATGAACTGTACAGCGTGCCGGTGGCTGGTGGTGCCGTCGCCAAACTCAACCCGCCGATCACGCTTGGCGGCGGCGGCGACGCGGGCATCTTCAGCGACTGGTTTATCAACCCGATTGTACCGGTGGTGGTGTTTCAGGCTCGTGAGAGCGGCGCGACGACCAAAAACCTATGGATGACCCCAACCGCCGGGGGTGTGGCACCGCTCAAACTGAACTTCGCCCTGTCTGCAAACCAGCACATGGTGAACTTCCGCATTAGCCCCACAGGAGACCGGGTGATCTACAGTGTGGGAACCAGATCAGGGACGTTTTTTCCCTCAAAAGGCGATCTCTACAGCGTGCTGATTGGCGGCGGCAGCTCAACCCTGCTGACGGAGGTAGCCGACCCGCTGCATGGGGCCGATAATTTCAGCTTCACCGCCGATGGCAAGCGCGTTGTGTACTCCTTCCAGAAAAACGCGGCGGCGCTGGTGCGGCTCGAATCGGCAACGGTGGTAAACCCGGTGCGGGTGACGTTGTTTGCACCAGCGGCCAGCGACTCGCCGCTGAGTTACTTCCGCCTGAGTCGAGACAGCCAGTGGGTGGTGGTGCAAGACCAGGCCAATGGGCTGTTCAGCGTGCCCCCCGGCGGCGGCAACCTGGTGCGCCACGGCCAGGCTTACCACAAGCAGATCATGTCCGACAGCAGTCGGCTTTTGTATGCCAGAATTACCGATGCCGACAAACACACGGAGTTGATGAGTGCGCAAATCTTTGGTGGCGACGAGCGCGATCTTTCGGGCATGCAAAGCAAGGGCTACGTCCTTGATGCAGAACTCAGCCCCGATGGCACGCAGATTGTGTACGGCGTGCAGCTCGATGGGCGCTACGGGGCCAGGTCAATCGCCTGCCTAAGGCTGAGCCTGCACCCGGTGGCCCAGGCGGCAATAAAGGCGGCCTCGCTCAGTTGGGCGCGGCACATGCTGATGCTCTCGTCGCAACTGGCCTGCTCCGTGGCGGTGAGCCTGATGCTGGCCCGTTCACGGAGGGCGGCGGCGGCACTACTGAGGGTGACGCCACGGGCCGGATCGCCCATGTGGCCCAGCAGCGGAGCCAGGTTGTCGAACACCAGCGCACTGTTGGTAATGTATTCGCGGTCGTGCCAGAGCGCGAGGCAGTGCTGGTAGTGGGCCAGGGCTGCGGTATGCTGGCCCTGGGCCTGGGCAACATTGCCCAGCAGGGTGAGATCCAGGCCGATGCCCATTTCGTGGTTCAACGATTGATGGAGGGCCAGGGCTTCTTCGCCAACCTGGCAGGCGACAGCGAGTTCGCCCTGGGCCTTCCGCACCGTTCCCAGAACGCGCAGGGCGTCGGCGATACCTTCCACATCCTGGCGCAGCCGGTTGAGATGCAGGCTCTCCTCAATCATCGCCTGGGCCTGGGCATGGTCACCCAGCCGCAGATGCAAGGTTGCCAGCGTACCAAGGGGGAATTTGGCGGTGGTGGGATCAGCAGCTCGGCGGGCTATTGCTAACGAGACTTCAAGATTGACGCGGGCTTCCTCCAATTCGCCCTGTTGAAACAGCATAATGCCTAGATTGTTGAAGGCTGCTTGCAGCGCCGCCTGGTCGCCTAAACGGTAGCCCACTTCCACGGCAAGTTCAAACCAGCGCCGGGCGCGGGCGTAGTTGTTTAAGCCGCCAGACAAAATCCCCGCTGCCCGCAACGCATGCACTTGCACCGCCAGCGCGGTCTGCTCCCGATCCACCAGGGCCGTTTCGAGCTGTTCGAGTCCCTCACGGAGCGATCCGGTCATCCAGTGGAAGCGCCAGACGCCGGTACTCAGTTGCAGGGCAAGCTCGGGCTGGCGCTGTTCTCGTGCCCAGCGAAAGGCCGCCCGCAGATTGTCCTGTTCGGCGGCAATCCAGGCCCGCCAGCGGGGCGCATCGGCCCGCAGCAGCTCTACATAAGCATCCATGGCGAAGCGGGCAAAATATTCGCCATGGCGCTGGTTGGCCGCCGCTGCCTCGCCCTCCTGCCTGAGCTGTTCCTGCGCAAATTCCCGTATCGTTTCCAGCATCACAAACCTGGTCTGTTCGGCCACATGCTGCCGCTGGATGAGGCTAGCGCGGTGGAGTGACTCCAGGGTTGGCAGCACAGCGCAGGCTGGGCCGAACATGGCCTGGGCGGACTCAATGGTGCAACCACCGGCAAACACGCCGAGCGCACGGAAGACGCGCCGCTCGTCCGGGTGGAGCAGGTCGTAACTCCACTGGATGGCGTGGCGCAGCGACTGGTGGCGGGGAGCCATGTCGCGTGGGCCATGGGCCAGGGCCTGCAAGGGCTGTTGCAGCTGCTGCAACAGTTCGCGGGGGGTCAGGGTGCGTGTCCGCATGGCAATCAGCTCAATCGCCAGCGGCAGCCGATCCAGTTGCTGGCAGATGGCAGCGTACACGCTGGTGCTGGCCGCATCGCTGGCCAGGCCCGCGCCCACGGCTTCGGCCCGCTGCACAAACAGCTGGATCGCCTCGCCGTCGGCCAGCGGTTCCAGGGCAAACAGGCGCTCGGCCCGTATGTCGAGCGGGGCGCGGCTGGTGATGAGCGTGTGGAGAC
>JALONX010000852.1 GCA_025454695.1 Chloroflexaceae bacterium | reverse complement strand
TCGAAGATGATGGCACTATTGATGAGCTTGAAATTGTTTGCGAATTTGACCACTCACGGACGATTATCGGTATGAAAGACTTAGAAACGGCTTTGAGTCTTGCAAATTATCAAAACATCAAAGTTTTGAAGCCTAAAATATTTGAAATCGAACACCAAGACGGAAATTTAGAATGGATATTTGCCATCAACGAGATACAAAAGGAGATAATCCGTATAGTACTTGCCGTGGAAGGTAAGCGCATACGTCACCCGGCCCATCACGCCTTCGATGAGTTCTTGAGCAATTATTTTCCCACTAGCTTCTGGATCAGGTGTTTCTACCCACGAGGCAAGCACCTCGCTAAATGTTTTGCAGAGGATTTTCTCTTCAGAATCGACATATACACAGAACTGCCCATCGCCCCAAAAGAGTGTTTGGAGGAGTTCAAGCTTGCCAGTTCGTAAACCCTCGACATAAGCGTTCATAGCATGCTCAAGCGTGGCAACCTGCTCTTGAAGTGGCATATCAACCTCCAGGAAATACACGCTGGTCAGCCGCTGCACGCCACCCTCCACCTCAACATTGTTGGTCGCGACCAGCTTGCCGCCAAGCGACTCAATCGTCTTCACCGAGGCAAGGTTGGCCGGGTTGCAGGTGATGATCACGGGCTGAATGCCCAGCTGGCGGATGAATGGAAAGAGCAGGCGACAGCTACGAGCGGCGTAGTTATGCCCACGGTGCGCTTCGGCAACTTCGTAGCCGATGTGACCGCCATACTGCTTGAGCTGCTCTGTGAGTCCAACCCGCAGGTCAAGCGTGCCCATCACGGCGCGGGTGACGGCATGCACCATGTCGAAGCGGTACTCCGGCACAAAGCCCTTCTCGGCATTGCCGGGGTATGTTCCACTGACGACCAGTTCGAGGTCGTTGTCGCGTAGGAGACCGGGGTCTGGAAAGTGGAAGACAGTTGCTTGTGTCATAACCCTCTTCCCTACCATTATACCAGCGGCCAAATGCGTTTCACCATCGTCTACGCCGTGCCCACTTGCTGCCAGCGAACGTAGCCGAGGCGTTCATACAGTCGCAGGGCGGGATTGTCGTTTTCTACGCTCAGGCTCAAAACAGGGTAGCCGTTGGTAGAGGCCAGTTGTTCAAGCGCCCGCAACAACTGCTTACCAACACCTTGCCGCCGCCACGGCAGCGCCACGCCGAGCGTGAGTTCTGGGGTGCGCTCATCTACAAAGCCGTAGCCGTGATTCAATCCTGAGAAGCAACGATACCAGGCAGCGCCGACTCGCTGTCCTCCGCTCCAGGCAATCACGCCAGCATCGCCAGGGCGACCCCAGCCAACCACGTATTTTGCAAGGTGAGGCACATGGACGAGTTCGCTGACAGCAAGGGGTGCGTCGCGCCAGTTGGCCGCCACGCCAAGCATCTCCCACAAAAACGGTTCATCACGCGGGGTAGCCTGCCAAATTTCGATGATCGCAGCTGGTTTTTGTTTCACGCCGACTATGACAGCAGGAAGTGGACTAACTCTGCTTCATCGCATTTTCCATCGAGATCAGGGCAGGGGTGAGGAAGCGGCGCAGCCGAACGTAGTGACTAGAAACCTGACGACCGATCTGGCGCATGGAGGGGTGGGGCCGCCGACGCAGCCAGCGCAAAGTGCGGCGCAGCACGAGGTGAGTCAAGCGAACCGAGCGGTCGCGGCGACCAAGCAACACAATGGCGAACAGAAAGGCGGGCCAACCGGGGATGATGGGGGCAACTGCACCGAGAATACCAATACCAATACAGATGATCGCGAGAGATCGGCGGAGCAAACCAGGCGGGCCACTCATGTCAATCCAACGTAACATCCATTTCATAGGGCATTCTCTTGTTTGTTGGCGGATACAGCGGAAATAGCGGCGCGAATCTTCTACTGAGTAGAACGAATCGCTCCATCGTAGCTTAACACAAAAAGATGAAAAGTGGATGAATATTTGACAACGGGTGTGCAAATGCTGGCCGCTATACATCTCCTTTTAATAGGACGACCCTGGCGAAATGAAGGTTGCACAGTTTTGCAGTTTTGCCACAAAGGGTACCGAGGCGATACGTCAGTCAGAATGGTCTGTTTCTTCAACCAGGCATGTGTATGACAACGTCCTCGGCGTGAGGAGAGCGGCACCTGTTGAGCAGAGGATGGTAGCGTAGCAAGAACAGGTGCCGGTCTCGTTGAGCACGTCGGTTGGCGCGAGACGTGATGCGGGCGAACACCAGCTCCTCCCCGTTCCTGCTTCTCTGCGTCCTCTGTGTCCTCTGTGTCCTCTGTGGCAGATTAAACTTCTCGCTCCAGCACGAAAGCGGCGATGTCGCCCAGCACCTGGCGAGCGGGGCTGTCGGGAAACCCTTCCAGGTGGTGCATGGCCCGCTCAATCCGTTGCTGCGCTGCTCCACGGGCGGGCGAAATGCCGAGCCGCTGCGCCGCACCAATCGCCCATTGCAGCTGCATTTCATCATGTGAGTCGAGGGCCTGGGCCAGGCGTTCGGCATCACTGCTGGCTGCCGCATAGATCAGCGGCAGGGTGATGGTGCCCTGGCGCATGTCGTTGCCAGCGGGTTTGCCAAGGTTGGTCGGGTTGCCCACAAAATCCAGCACATCGTCAACAATCTGAAAGGCCAGGCCCAGTTCGTAGCCGAAGTGGCCCAACGCTTCAATCTGTTCGGGGCTGCCGCCGCCGCTGGCCATGCCCGCCTTGCAGGCCGCCGCAAACAGTGAGGCGGTTTTGCTGCCGGTTTTAAAGTAATACTGCGACAGGGCTGCATCCAGCGGCGTAAGCAGCGTCACCGGCGAGAGTTCGCCTTCGCAAATCTGCATCACCGCGTGCGAGAAGTAGCTGATGATGCGTGGGTCGGGGGCCTGGGCCATTTCGCCAGCGGCCAGCGCAAACAGGTAGTCGCCGACCATTAGCGCTACGCCGTTGTCCCAGCGCCGATGCACCGCCACAATG
>JALONX010000851.1 GCA_025454695.1 Chloroflexaceae bacterium | reverse complement strand
TTCCTCCGTGAAAAACTGCCCGACTACATGGTGCCCGCCGCTATTGTGGAGCTGGATGCGCTGCCGCTCAACCCCAACGGCAAGGTGGATCGCAAGGCCTTGCCCGCGCCGGACGACACGCGCCCGGTAGCGCGGTCCTATGTGGAGCCACGCACCGCGTTGGAAATCTACCTGGCCGCCATGTGGGGCGAGATTCTGAAGCGGGAACAGGTGGGCGTTTACGACAACTTCTTCGAGAGCGGCGGCGACTCGATTCTGGCAGCGGTGCTGGCCAACCGCATCCAGGAAGAGTTGCAGGTCTCGGCCCATGTGCGCTCGATTTTTTATGCGCCCACAGTGGCCGAACTGGCCATGTACTTTAACGAGTATTTTCCTGAAGTGGTGAAGAGCCGCTTTGGCGAGGCCAGCAGCGTGAGCCTGAAGGAGAAGCTTGAGGAGGAGCTGGAGCCTGAAGCCGAGGGCCAGACCATTACGGCGGAAACGCTGGAGCGCTTCCGGGCATGCATCCCACCGCTGCCGCCCCGCCCCGAAGGGCCACGGGCCAAAAATCCCCAGGCGGTGTTTTTGCTCTCGCCGCCCCGCTCTGGCTCCACCCTGCTGCGGGTGATGCTGGCGGGCCATCCGCAACTGTTTGCCCCGCCGGAACTGGAACTGCTGACCTTCAACACCCTGGAAGAGCGTCGGGTGGCCTTTTCCGGCGTCTACGAGCCAGTGCTGGAAGGAACGATCCGTGCGTTGATGGAAGTGACCGGGCTGGACACCGACGAGGCCACGGCGCTGATGGAACAGTTCGAGCGGCGCAACACCAGCACCGCCGATTTCTACGCCACTATGCAGGAGCGGCTGGACGGGCGGCTGCTAGTGGACAAAACGCCCGCCTACGCGATGGACATGGCCGTGCTGCAACGGGCCGAAGAGGAGTTCGATGAGCCGAAGTATATTCACCTCGTCCGCAACCCCTACGCCACGATCTACTCGTTTGTGGAGGCCCGGCTGCAACACTTTTTCTTCCGCCATCCGCACCCCTTCAGCGTGCGCGAGTTGGCCGAACTGATCTGGACGGCGAGCCATCAGAATATTTTGCACTTCTGCCAGCAGTTGCCCGCCGAGCGCTCGATGCGCGTCTACTACGAGGAACTGGTGGCCAACCCCCAGCCGGTGATGGAGCGCATGTGTGCCTTTCTCGGCATCCCCTTCGACATGGCTATGCTCAAGCCCTACGAGGGCAAGCGCATGACCGACGGCTTGCGGCCCATGTCGCAAATGGTGGGAGACCTGAAGTTCTACCTGCGCAAAGAGATCGACTCAAAAGCAGCCGACCGCTGGAAGAAGTTCCACGCTAACGATTTTCTCGGCCCGGTGAGTCGCTCCATTGCCACCGAGCTAGGCTACGCAAGCGAAACCGAGACCGCCGCCACTGCAACACCCACCGGCCCGATTACGCCGGTGAGCCGTGATGGGGCGCTGCCGCTTTCGTTTGGGCAGCAGCGGCTCTGGTTCCTCGACCAGCTGGAGCCAGATAGCCCGCTGTACAACATTCCCATTGCCCTGCGGCTGCGCGGTACGCTGAACGAAGCGGCCCTGCATCATGCACTCAACGGCGTGGTGGTCCGCCACGAGTCGCTGCGCACCACATTTTCCACCGTGGAAGGCCAGCCCGTGCAGGTGATTGCGCCCGCCGCCTCGGTTGACATCAGCGTGAGCGACCTGACGGAACTACCCGCCAATGAGCGGGAAGCCGAGGCAACCCGTCGCGTCGCCGCCGAAGCGGCCCGCCCCTTTGACCTGACGACGGGGCCACTGCTGCGGGCGGGGCTGCTGCGCCTGAGCGACGATGAGCATATCTTCCAGCTGACGCTGCACCACATCATCTCTGATGGCTGGTCGGGCAATGTGCTGGTGCAAGATTTTGCCGCGCTGTATGCTGGGGTGGACGAATACATCGGTTCGCCCCTACAACCGTTATCGGTGCAATATGCCGATTATGCCGCATGGCAGCGGGCCAGCTTGCAGGGCGAGCTGCGCGAAAAGCAGCTCGATTTCTGGCGGGCAACCCTGGCCGGTGCGCCCGCGCTGCTGGAACTGCCCACCGACCGCCCCCGCCCGCCCATGCTAAGCAACGAAGGCGCACGCATGCCTTTTGTGCTGTCTCCCGCACTCAGCCAGAGGCTGCGGGCCCTGAGCCAGCGCGAAGGCACGACCCTGTTTATGACCATGCTGGCGGCCTGGAATATCTTTCTTATGCGCTACAGCGGGCAGGAGGATATTTGCATCGGCACGCCAGTGGCCAACCGCACCCGCCCGGAGATCGAGCCGCTGATCGGTTTCTTCGTCAACACCCTGGTGTTGCGCACCGACCTGAGCGGCGAGCCGAGCTTCCGCGACCTGCTCAAGCGGGTGCAGGCGGTGACGAGTGCCGCCTATGCCCATGCCGATGTGCCGTTTGAGATGCTGGTGGACGCGCTGCAACCGGAGCGCAGCATGAGCCACACGCCGCTGTTTCAGGTGGCGATGGCCATGCAGCGGGGCGGCCACTTGCTGGCAATGGAACTGCCTGGCCTGCGGCTCGAACCGCTCCACGCCGACAGCGGCACGGCCAAGTTCGACCTGATGCTTTCGGTGCTGGAACGAACCGATGGACTCAGCGGGGCGCTGGAGTACAACACCAGCCTGTTTGATGCCAGCACCATCGCCCGCATGTGGGGCCATTTCCAGAATCTGCTTGAGGCCATCGTTGCCGCACCAGAAACCAGCATCACCCGCCTGGCGCTGCTGACGGCGGTGGAGCGCGAGCAGATTCTGTACGGCTGGAACGACACCGCCGTGAGCTACCCGCCCGTGGCCGCCCTGCACCACCTCTTCGAGGCCCAGGTGGAACGCACGCCCGATGCGGTTGCGATGATCACATGGTCGGACAGCAACGCAGAGACGCAAAGGCACAGAGACGCAGAGAATACAAAAGACCGGATAGTTGATGCTGCTGAAGGT
>JALONX010000850.1 GCA_025454695.1 Chloroflexaceae bacterium | reverse complement strand
CTCGCTGCCGGTTGCCGGATTGGGCTTTGTGTTCACCGAAACGATTGTGGGCTGGTTTGGTCTGGCTCCCGACGCAGCCGAGATTGCCGTCGAATATCTTCACATCACCGTGGCGACGATTGTGGTGCTGACGGTGATGCTGCTGGCCGGGAGCGTGCTGCGGGGCGCAGGCAACAGCCGCACGCCGCTGCTGGTGAATGTGCTGGCCAATATCGTCAACCTGGTGCTGACCTACGGGCTGATCTATGGCCACGTTGGCCTGCCTGCCCTGGGGGCGGCGGGCAGTGCATGGGGCACGTTTGCCTCGCGGTTGCTGGGGGCGGTGCTGCTGGTGTGGGTGTTGTGGCAGGGCAGCAGCAACCTGAAGCTGAGCGATTCGCTGAACTGGTGGCCGAACTTGAGAATGGCGAAAAAGGTGCTCTGGCTGGGCATTCCGGCGGCGTTAGAAGAGGTCATTATCATCGTGGCCTTCGCCGCTCTCACGCCGATTATCGCCTTTCTGGGCACCGAGGTAATTGCGGCCCACCGAGCGGTGATTGCGATCCTGTCGCTGTCGTTTCTGCCGGGGATTGGTTTTGGGCTGGCGGCCACCGCGCTGGTGGGCCAGAGTATCGGCGCGGGCAACCTGGCCCGGGCCAGGGCTGTCACCACCGAGTCGCTCCGCCTGGCCGTTATCTGGATGGGAGCCTTCGGTTTACTCTTTTTGCTTTTACCTGGCCCCATCATGCAGATTTTTAACGCCAGCCCGGCAATGAAAGAGGCCGGGTCACTTGGCATACAGGTGGTGGCGCTGGTGCAGCCGTTCTGGGCGGGCACATTTGTCTATGGTGGGGCGCTGCGGGGCACCGGCGACACCCGCACACCGCTGATTGTCTCTAGCTCGATGATGTGGCTGGTGGTGGTGCTAGCCTGGCTGGCGCTGCACGTGTTGCCGTCGCTGGCCGCCGTCTGGGGCATGTTCCTTATCGCCGGGCCAATCGAAGTCTGGCTGCTGCGGAGGGCCTGGCTGCGGCGGCTGAGCAATTAATTTTGCCACAGAGCACACAGAGGACACGGAGGTTTTAGAATTGCAGATTGCAGATTGTAGATTGCAGATTGACCGTACAGAAACGCATAGACGCAGAGACCAGAGACGCAGGGAACTTCTGAAGATGTGGAGATTGTGGAGGTGTAGTGGCACGTTATCAACCCCTAACCCCTAACTCCTAACCCTAACCCTTAACCCCTACCTTGCTCCAGCAGCTTCACGCTGGCGTAGATGGCGTTGATGTGGGGCGTAGGCACCTCCACCAGCCGCCCTAGTTCGGCCACGGCTCCCACCAGGGCTTCGATCTCGGTCGGTCGGCCCGCCTCGATGTCTTGCAGCATGGAGGTTTTGTGGGCGCCAATCTCTTCCGCTCCGGCGATACGTTTCTCGATGCTGATGCCGAAATCAATCCCCAGTTGCTCGGCCACTGCCTGGGCCTCGGCCATCATCGCTGCGGCCAGGGCGCGGGTGGGCTGGTAGCCAATGATGCGATCCAGGGTGGCGCGGGTAAGGGCGCTAATGGGGTTGAAGGCCAGGTTGCCCCACAGCTTCACCCAGAGTTCGTTGCGAATGCGCGGGCGCACGGGGGCTTTGAGGCCCGCCCGTGTGAAGGTCTGGGCCAGCAGCTGCACCCGCTCGCTTTTTGCGCCGTCCAATTCGCCGAGCGTAAAACGGTTGCCTTCAATGTGGTGAATCACGCCGGGGGCGCTGATCTCGGCGGCTGGGTAGACCACGCAGCCGATTACCCGCTCGATCTCCATGTTGGCAGCGATGGTGCCATCGGGATCAACCGCCTCCACCCGGCGGCCCTCAAACGGCCCGCCGTGGCGGTAGAAGTACCACCAGGGAATGCCGTTCTGGGCCGTCACCACCATTGTTTCCGGGCCGTAGAGCGCCCGCATGGCCGGGGCAATCGCCGGGAGTTGCTGGGCCTTGACGGCCACAATCACCACGTCCTGCGCACCAGCCTCGGCCATGTCGGCAGTGGCGAGGGCGGGGTGGGCCGTTTCGCTGCTGCCATCGCTGTAATCAACCCGCAGGCCATGTTCGCGGATAGCGGCCAGGTGCGGCCCACGGGCGATCAACGTCACTGTTTCGCCCGCCAGCGCCAGCCGCGCCCCCAGGTAGCCGCCAATCGCCCCTGCACCAACAATGCAGATATTCATGGTGTGCGCCTTATTCCTCTGACAACGAAGTTTTCACGTATTTCTAGAGCAACACGCTTATGAAGATTAAAATTAAATACGGAAATGATTTCCTACAACTTCCGCAGCAGCACCCGCTCCAGCGCATGGTTGGCGCCTTTTTCAAGAATCAGCTGTGCCCGTTTGCGGGTTGGCTCGATGTTGGTGCGCAGATTGACTCCGTTGATCTCGTTCCAGATGCGGCGGGCGGTGGCCACGGCTTCGTCGTCGCTCAAGCTGGCGTAGCGGCGGAAGTAGGAGGCGCTGTCGCGAAAAGCGGTTTCGCGTAGCTTCAAAAAACGTTTGATGTACCACTGAAGCAGGTGCTTCTCATCGGCATGCACATAAATCGAGAAGTCGAAGAAATCGGACACAAACACGTGGGGCACCCGGCCCGAGCGCCCCACGCCCCGCTGCAATACGTTGAGTCCTTCCACAATCAGGATATCAGGCCGATCCACCGTTTGCACCTCATCGCTGAGAATGTCGTAGCTCAGGTGAGAGTAGATCGGCACCGCCAGGTTGGCCCGCCCCGATTTGACATCCACCATAAACTCCACCAGCCGCCGCCGGTCATAGCTTTCGGGGAAGCCCTTGCGGTGCATCATGCCACGTTCCTGTAACATGCGGTTGGGGTAGAGAAAGCCGTCGGTTGTCACCAGATCAACGCGGGGCTGGCCGGGGCCACGGGCCAGCAAGGCCTGCAACAGGCGGGCGGTGGTGCTTTTGCCCACGGCTACGCTGCCCGCCACGCCAATCCCGTAGGGCACTTTGTCCACTGGCGTGCCCAGGTAGGCGT
>JALONX010000123.1 GCA_025454695.1 Chloroflexaceae bacterium | reverse complement strand
CTGTGGATGGAGGAGGGCCAGAACACTCGCTCCGTCTACCGGCGGGCGACGGCGGGAGCGCAGTTGCACCCATGCACGGCTCGCACCATCCACGAGGGGCAACTCTACGCCCTGGCCTGGATTGAAGAAGACGAGTAACCGTCATGCAGCGACGTGACCACAACAACAGTGGAGCAAACGGTGGCCCCGAGCGGGCGACGACGGCCCAGCGACAGCACCACTACCCTGGTGCTTTGCGCTCCCGTCCGCCCCTACATGGCGTTTCCATCATCACCATGAAAGGAGAAACCATGCAAATTAGCGCCCGCAACCAGTTTGAAGGCGTGGTGAAAGAAGTGAAAGAAGGGGTGGTGACGGCGGAAGTGGTGCTGGAACTGCCCGGCGGGGTGGAAATCGTCGCCGTGGTTACCATCGACTCGGCCCGGCGGCTGGGGCTGGCCCCCGGCAAACCAGCCATCGCCGTGGTTAAAGCCACCGACGTGATGCTGGGCGTGCCGGAGTAATCAGGTAGCCACAGAGGCACAGCGTACACACAGTTTTTAGCTCATGCAAAGACGCGAAGGGCAGCAATCAACCTATCTGCTGCCCTTCGCGTCCCCTTCGATTCCTCAGGGCAGGCTTCGCGTCTTTTGCGGATCGTTTCTGATCGTGTCCTCGGCGGTGCGTACCTGCGGGTCACTCCCAGCGCACCTCAACGTTGTCGCTCATCAGCCCCAGAAACCAGCCGCCCACCCGCACGTAGGCGGCCCGCTGCATGCCGCTGCTGTCGCGCAGCCGCACGTAAAATACCTCCTGGCCTCTTGATGTTGACCAGAAAAAGGGGCCACGCCGCATGTAGCGCCGTTCACTGCTGAGAATGGTGAGGTTGTTAGCGGCGGCCCACTCTTCAAGCATGCTCGACGAGCGCGAGTATGTCCAGTAGATTGACAAGACCGCCACCCCAACCATTATCAGAATAAACAGATAGAGAAAACTGCTATCCATCATGCTGCTCCTTCGCTGTTGACTGGCATCATGTACGCAGCAGCACGAGGAAGAGTTTCACCGCGGAGCCTGCCCTGAGGAATCGAAGGGGACACGGAGTTTTTTGCCACAGAGGACACAGAGGACACGGAGTTTTTAGCTCGCGCAAAGCCTGTCTTGAGGAAACGAAGGGCCGCAAAGCCGCAACGTGAGCAACCAGGGCACATGTATCCGCAAGCCCTGGTGCCTTCATGCCTTTGTGAGCGCCTTTTCAGACAACCTCTGTGTCCTCTGTGTGCTCTGTGGCTACTGCTTGAGCCGCTCGGCCAGGCCGCTGTAGCGTTGCAGCACGTTGTTGTTCTGCACCGCCACGCCGATGGCCTTGCGGTCGCCCACCAGCACCACCAACTCCCGCGCCCGCGTCACGGCGGTGTAGAGCAAGTTGCGCTGCAGCAGGTTGTAGTGCTGCATCAGCAGCGGCAGCACCACTACCGGGTATTCGCCACCCTGGCTTTTGTGAACACTCAGCGCGTAGGCCAGCGCCAGTTCGTCCAACTGATCGAAGTCGTAGGCCACACTGCGCTCCTCGTCGAAGCAGACATGCAGCACCTGCTCGTCGAGGTCAATCCGCTCCACCACGCCCACGTCGCCATTGTAAACATCCAGATCGTAGTTGTTGCGCCCCTGCAACACCCGGTCGCCCACGCGGAACAGGGTTGCGCCGTAGGCCCGTTCAGCCACGCCGGGCCGGGCGGGGTTGAGGGCTTCTTGCAACAGCCGGTTGAGGTTGGCCACCCCCGCCGCGCCCTTGTGCATGGGCGACAGCACCTGAATATCGCGCCGTGAGTCGAAGCCGAAGCGCTGCGGAATGCGGCTGGCCACCAGCTCAACTGTGAGCGCGGCGCAAGCTTCCGGTTCACTGGCAGCGAAGAAGTAGAAATCGCGCATGCCCTGAAACGTCGGCGGCTGGCCCTGGTTGATGCGCTGAGCGTTGAGGGCGATTCCGCTGCCTTCGGCCTGCCGAAAGATCGCGTCCAGGTGTACGCTAGGCACGGCCTGGCTTTCCAGCAGGTCGCGCAGCACCCGCCCTGGGCCGACGCTGGGCAACTGGTCGGCGTCGCCCACCAGCAACACATGGGCCTGGGGCGGTACAGCCTTCAGCATGTGGTTGGCGAGCAACACATCCAGCATGCTCACCTCGTCAATCACCAGCAGGTCACACTCCAGCGGCCAATCGGCGTTGCGGCGGAAGTGCGGCCCACCCTGGGGCGAGTATTCCAGCAAGCGGTGGATGGTTTTGGCCTCAGCGCCAGTGGCTTCCGCCAGGCGCTTGGCGGCCCGGCCCGTGGGCGAGGCCAGCAGGGCACGGTAGCCCTTCGCCTGCAAGAGATGAATGACGGTGCGCAAGGTGGTGGTTTTGCCGGTGCCGGGGCCGCCCGTCAGCACGCTCACTTTGTCGGTGAGCGCCATGCGCACCGCCTCCTGCTGCCGCTCAGTCAGGTGCGTGGCCCGCTTCTCAGCCAGGTGCGCGAAGACGCGGGGCCAGTTGGCCGCCCGGTAAAACGGCGCAATCGTGGACGGGGCACGCAGCAGGCGACCCACGGCGGCAGCCACGCCAGTTTCGGCCATGGCCAGGGGCGGCAGGTACACGGGAGATTGGAGATTGACGATTGACGATTGACGATTGACGATTGACGATTGACGATTGACGATTGACGATTGACGATTGACGATTGACGATTGAGCGACGAACGAGTCTCGACTCTGCACTCTGCAATCTGCAATCTGCAATTGAAGTTCGCTCTCGGCCTGGTCTTCCGTCACCTCCAGCAAGGCGCTGGCCCGCAGCAGCAGCTCCTCGGCGGGGAGGTAGCAGTGGCCGTCGTCGGTGGCCTGGCTCAGGCTGTAGCGCAGCCCCGCCCCGATGCGCTCGGGGGCGTCGTGGGACATGCCCAGGCCCTGGGCAATCGCATCGGCGGTAACAAAGCCAATGCCGTAGACCTCGTCGGCCAGGCGGTAGGGGTTGTCGCGCACCACCTGCATGGCGGCGTCGCCATACTGCTTGTAGATTTTGACCGCCAGCCCGGTGGAAAGACCCAGCTCTTGCAGAAAAAGCATCACCTCTTTGATCTGCTGCTGCTCGCGCCAGGCCCGCTTGATCAGCTCGGCCTTTTTGCGCCCCAGGCCGGGCACCTCCACCAGCCGGTCTGGCTCCCGTTCCAGCACCTCCAGGGTGTATTTGCCGAAGGTTTCGGTGATTTTTTTGGCCGTGGCCGCGCCAATGCCCTTGATCAGGCCACTGCCCAGATAGCGCCGCATGCCGTCAATGGTGGCGGGCATCAAGGTGCGGAAGCTAGCGACCTCGAACTGCCGCCCGTGTTCGCGGTGTTCCTTCCACTCGCCTTCCAGGGCCAGAGTCTCCCCTGGCTTTATGCCAATCAACTTGCCGACAATGGTAACGAGGTAGCCTTTGCCCTGGGGCGTGAGCCGGGCCACGGTGTAGCCATCTTCGGGGCTGTGGTAGGTAATGCGTTCGAGCGTGCCTTCAAGTGTGGGCATGGTGTTCAAAAGAACCGAAAACCGAGAACCGGGAACCGCGTAGGGGCGTGTTTTGTGGCCCGCCGAGAACCGCGCAGGAGCGTAGTCTGTGTCCCGCCTGCCGAGAACCGCGTAGGGGCGAACCTTGTGTTTGCCCTCTTACATCGCCGTGCAACAGTATAGCACGAATATTTGTGCGAAATCTACGTAGAACGCACTGCTATCGCTGCCAGACCTGTCTGGTGTAATTGGAAGATATGCATGTGCGCAGCGTAGCACACCAGACAGGTCTTTACCTTGGAATCCTTGACTCCCGGCGAAAAGAGCATGCATCTTTGTTATGCTGAACATAGTAGACTCAGGCAAATCCCGTCAATTTATTATTACAGGAAAACAGGGGTGATGGGATACCTTTCAACCTTGAGCTACCAACGATCATCCTGCTCGCGCACCAGGGCCAGCCGCCCGACCCCAAGCCACTGCACCAGGGTCAGCAGCAGCAAAAAGCCCAGCCCAATCAGCAGACTCAGCATCGTCGCCGCTGCAAGCATGCCGAAGTTGGCGGTAAATTGGCTGAATAAGGTGAAGAGCAGCACACTGAAGGGTTGGTTCTCAGGCCGATTGGTGATGAGCAGCGCCCAGCCGAGCGACTGCATGGCGTGCAACAGGCTCAGGCAGGCAACAAGCGCGACCAACGGCAGCGACGGCAGCACAACCATCCCTTCCAGGCTGGCTGGCTGGCCTGCCGCCCGCGCCTGGTGCCACTGCTGGCTCTGCCCCAGGAAAAACAGCGTAAGCACGACCACCACCGGCACATTACACAGCAATGGCAGCAACTGGGCAGGCATAGTATTCACCCACCCCAGGCTCGCAACGACTTGAAAACGGGCTGGACTTAGCAGCATGTCGCCGACGAAGAGCCAGGGGCTGAAGAGCAGCAAGAGCCAGGGGCTAAACCGCCCAAGTGGGCGCAGCACACCAATCCCAAAGGCTGCCAGATAGCTGATGGGCAACTGGATCAGCAGCGCCAGCAGCGGCGGCACGATGGTGTTCCCAAATGCCCTGGCCAGGGGCATTCTCGTCAATACCTCGCGATAGTTGTTGAGGGTGGGCGCAACTGGCCAGAAGCTGCCTTGCGCCTGCATAATGTCAGCGGGGCTTTTGAATGAGGTGGCCAGCGCATAGAGCAGTGGCACGCCACTGAGCAAGAGCAGCAGCAGGCCAATCAGCGCCGCTACACCCAATAGCACTGGAGCCAGCCCAGCATGTGAAATGGGCTGCTCCTCCTGAGTTGCAGATGCAGCAGCCCGCAGCACCACCTTAAACTTCAGCAGCAGCGCTAGCGCCACCAGCCCCAGGGGCGCAACGCAGAGCAGTTGTAGGCCAGCAACCGCTGCCGCATCGCCAAAGCGCATGATTCTGAAAGCCGCCGTGTATTGTAATAAGCCCAGCGTCATGGTGCTGTTGCCTGGCCCGCCCTGTGTCAATAAAAAGGGCAAGCTCCATTCCTGAAGAGCCAACGCAATACTTGCCAACACCCCCACCAGCACCAGCACCGGCCAGAGACTGCTGCGATTGGTTGACTCCGGTGGTAGCTGCCTTCCTCGCGCGAGCCATTCACCAACCGTCACCGCCACCCCACAGGCCACCGTCACAAACAGTAGCGCATCGAGCAGCAATACACTGATCGGGGCCAAAGTTGGGTTGGCTAACCAGTTACGGGATCTAGCGGTTTGGGCCAGCAAGGTTAGCATAACCACGCTGCTAAGCGCGGCAGTCGTCGGTGCCCAGAAGGCCGCCGGGATGGTAAAGAGCAGGCGCACCGGCAAGCGAATTCGTCTGCTAGCTACTCCTATAGTCAAGCCTAGCGTGATCGGCAGCAGCAAGAAGAGAAGCCTTACCCCAATGAGCGAACTGGTAAACCCCAGCACCTGCGTAAATCGTGGGTTTTGCACCAGCTCAACATAGTTCTCCAGGCCAACCCATGGTGCAGGCCCGCCTGGCAACGCCCGCGCGTTCGTAAAGCTCTGGGTGATTGTCTGCATGGTGGGCGCAACAAGCAGCCCAAGCCAGCACACAACAAACGGCAACAACAACAGCGTTCCAACCAATCGCATTACAGCGGTATTTGGGCGAGATGTACGCTGAACAGTGTGGACTGGCCCGTTCACCATGTGCATTCCTTTCTACACCAGGAAAGAGACAACAACCCAGGTAGCCCTCCGTTACCAGAAGGGTGATGCGTAGTTGGAAGGTGGAAACGGTGAATACTCTACGTGCAAGGGCTATGAAAAGTAACGAGCGAGCAGGTCTTTTTTCACACATGCGGCAGGAGAATATTGCGGGGCAACCCGAGATGGAGGCGAGTAGGAAACGCAGGGAGACTTAGATCAGCCCCTGCTCGCGGGCGAGGCGGGCGGCGTGGGTGCGGTTGGCGGCCTGGAGTTTGTCGAGAATGGTGGAAACGTGGTTTTTCACGGTGCCTTCGGCCAGCACCAGTTCGGCGGCAATCTCTTTATTGCTGCGGCCATCGCTGATCAGGCGCAGCACCTCCCGCTCCCGTTCGCTCAGCGGCTCATATTCGGGTTGCTGCGGCTCCTGGCGGCGGCCAAACTCGGCAATCATGCGGGCGGCGATGCTGGGCTGCACAATGCTTTCGCCATTGTGGACGCGACGAATCGCGGCTAGCAGTTCGCTGGCGGGTGTGTCCTTCAGCAGGTAGCCCCGCGCCCCGGCCTTGATCCCGTCGAACACATATTCATCCAGATCAAAAGTAGTCAGAATAATTACCCGCGTGCTGGGCAGGGCGGCGCTAAGCTGGGCCGTGGCGGCGACGCCGTTGACGTGCGGCATCTGCACATCCATCAGCACAATGTCGGGGCGCAGCGCCAGTGCCCGCTCCACCGCCTCCTGGCCATTGGCCGCTTCGCCCACCACCGCAAAGCCCGGCTCCAGCTCCAGGATCGTGCGCAAGCCCTGCCGCATCAGCGTCTGGTCTTCGGCCAACAATACCCGAATTATTTGATCTTTCTTCATAATAACGGTAGAGATGTATAGACAGGATTTACAGGATTTACAGCATTATTCATTCATCAACTATGTTCATTCGCTCCGTCCTGTCACCCCAAACAGGGTGATGGATGCTCATTGTCATGCAATGCAGACTCACCGCTACCGGCGGAATGACAATGCAGCGCAGGGAACAAACAAGCACATGTTATGCACACATCAGTCGCGTTGAACCCTTGAGCCAATACCAGATCGTTTCCAATCCTGGTAATCCTGGTAATTCTGGTGATCCTGGTAATTCTGTCTAAAATGGCTTGCTCTCGATCTCCGTGTCGTTTCCAATCCTGTTAATCCTGTTAATCCTGTCTAAAATGGTTTTGCTCTCGATCTCCTTGAGGCACCCGCGCCTCCACCACTGTACCGCCGCCTGAACCCCGTGTTATCTGCAAACTTCCGCCAAGCTGCTCCACCCGCTCACGCATGCCGACGATGCCGAAGTGGCCGGGCCGAGCCATGTCCGTGCCTTTGATCCCAGAGCCATCATCCACCACCCGCAGCACGTAGGAGCCGTTCTGCCGTTCGAGGTGCAGGCTGGCGCTGGCAGCGGCGGCGTGTTTTTCCACGTTGGTCAACGACTCACGGGCCACGCCCCAAAGCGCCTCGCTGGTGGCTGGCGGCAGCGGCGGCCCTGCCACAGCTTGCACCTGCACCGCCAGCCCACTGCGTGTTGCCACTTCCTGGCCCAGCTTCCGCAGCGCGGCGGGCAAATCGTCATGGATCGCGGAGGGTGCCCGCAGGTTGGCCAGCGACTGCCGCAGCTCCCCCATCGTGTCGCGCACCAGCGCCCGCGTCGCTTCCAGCTCAGCGTCGCCACGGGCGGCCTCGCGGGCGTAGAGCCGTTGGGCCGCTTCCAGCTTCACGTTCACCACCACCAGCGCATGGCCAAGGCTATCATGCATCTCACGGGCCAGGCGGGTGCGCTCCCGCAACACCGCCAGTTCTTCTTTTTGGGCCGCGCTGGCTTCTAGTTCGGCCCGTGCCTGCCGCAGTTCTTCCACCAGCCGCCGCATACGGAAGTGATTTTCAAACAGGATGGCGCTGAATAGAAAGATGCCCAGCCAGATCGCGGCGTTAAACAGAAACGAAAATAGCCCAATCCAGTCACCTTGTGCCAACTCATCGTAGAAGCCAAACGGTGCCCCAAGCAGCCCCATCAAGATGAAGACGGGGACAATCCACTGGCGGGGCTGCAACACGCTGCATGTCTGGCCCATCAAGGCAAAAATGAGACCAAGAAAACTGATGCTGTAGTTTAGCAGTACCACTGCCAGTGCAGTTTGCACACACAGATAGAGCAGAGCGCGGCGAAGGGGCATCGGCCAATGTTCCTCCCTTGCCCACCAGTTCACGTAGTAACGATGGTAGATGACGCAGAAGGCTATGATGAAGGTAGTCGGGATGAGTATGCCAGGGCCTTGAAATAGACCTGGATTCTGCTGCCACAACACAAACAGGCTCAACCCAATCGAGAGATACAGAATCACCGTCCAGAACAGGCCATAGCGCTCCGCCGCTCTCTGCAACTCGCTGTCAATCTGTTGTTCTTCGCCCTGGGCTGCCTGTGCCATCAGTTTGCCTCTTCATCAGTGTTAGGATATACGTATTGTGGAACTCCGGGCGGTTCTTGTCAACAACATTTGGAGATTAGCCCCGCAGAGACTAATCTCCAATCGCCCATCCCCAATCGCTTACCGCCTACCGAGGCGACCAGCGGAAGAAGCGCACCGCGACCAGCAGCCCCAGCAGCCCGTACAGCCCTAGCCCCAGCAGATTCACCCAGGCTGCCTGCGTCGCCACCATTTGCGGGATCAGCGCCGTGCGCAGCAGGTCAACCAGCATGGTGGCGGGCGTCCACTGAGAAACGTTGGCCAGCCAGCCCGGCAGCGCTTCCAGCGGCAGAAAGAGGTTGCTCAGAAACATCAGTGGGAAGTAGATCACCTGGCCCACCGCCATCGCGCTGCGCACCGAGGGAGCCGCTGCGCCCACTGCCTGCCCCAGGATGATAAACACCACCAACCCCAGCACCGCCAGCCCAAAGCCCAGCGCCAGCCCGCTGAGACTCATGGTAGCTCCATAGACCAGCATCGCCACCGTGCAAATCAGCGCCGCCTGGATCAGACCGATCAGCACCCGCACCAGCACGTAGGAGCCGATGAGCTGAAGCGGCGGCAGCGGCGTGGCATGCAGGCGCTGCAACTGGCCCTTGTCGCGGGCGCTGGCAAACCAGGTCGAGTCGCCAATCATGCCGCTGGCCATAATGTTTAACACCACCACACCAATCATCAGCCATGTGATTGCGCTCACCCCGCCCATTGTCGCCCCACCCCAGATCGCACCGTAGAGCAAAATCAGGCCGATGGGAAAGGCAAACCCCCAGAACAGCGTCGAACGATCCCGCAGGTTCATCAGAAACATCGAACGAGTGAGAACCAGAAAGCGCCTCATTGTATTACCTCCTATGCGAATTACGAGTGACGAGTTATGATTGACCGAAGACCGAAGACCGAAGACTGGAGCCTGTCCTGAGCGAAGTCGAAGGAACCGGAGCCAGAATGACAAGATGACCCTTCGACAAGCTCAGGGCAGGCAAGATGACAAAATGATCTGAACTACGCAGTACGCAGTACGCAGTACGTTTCACGCTTCACGGTTCACGCAGTACGCAGTACGCAGTACGCACGCTACGCCACCGCTGCCAGCCATGCGCTCTCGTCATCCTGCGAGGCGTGCGTGCCGCCAAGACCATGGCCAGTAAGCGCCAGAAAGACATCTTCCAGGTTGGGCTGGCGGCGGGCCGCCTCAGCGGGCGGGAGCGGCGGGGCGTGGCGGGCAATCAGGGCCTGGGGCGTATCAAGGGCGATCAGCTTGCCGCCGTCTACAATGCCCACCCGGTCGCACAACTCCTGGGCCTCCTCCATCGAATGGGTCGTCAGCACCACCGTGCGCCCTTCGCTTTGCATGCGGCGAATAAGCGTCCACACCCCCCGCCGGGCCTGGGGGTCGAGGCCGGTGCCTGGCTCATCCAGCAGCACCACCTGCGGGTTGTTGACCACCGCCAGGGCCAGGGCCAGGCGCTGTTGCTGCCCACCAGAAAGCTGGGTTGGCCGGGCTGTCGCTTTCTGGCTCAGCCCGAAGTGAGCCAGCAGCGCCGCCACATCGGCCTTGCTCATCGGCACGTTGTAGATGGCGGCGAAGAGTTCCACCAACTCAGAGGCGTTCAACTCTTCAAACAGGGCCGTTTTCTGCAACTGCACGCCCAACAACGCCTTCACCGCCATGCCCTCACGGCTCACATCGTGGCCCGCCACCCGCACCGTGCCCCCATTGGGGCGAACCAGGCCCTGGATGCATGCCAGCGTGCTGGTTTTGCCCGCGCCGTTGGGGCCAAGCAGGCCAAACACCTCACCCACCTGAATGCTGAGACTCATTCCGTTCACAGCATTGACCTTGCCATATCGCACGTACAAGTCATTAATCTCGATCATTGCGTTCATATCATGTGCCTCCTTCATTGCTTCGTGTACCTGGGTGTAGCATACGGCAACGGCGGGCCACATGGCAGTCACAAAGGAACTAACTGCAGGATGACGAAAGTCATCTCCATTTTGGATTTTCGATTTTGAATTGACAGATCAAAAGCAGATGGTTGACGCAGCATCCTGCCCGTGGTAGATTGCAAAGGGCAATTGGCAATGGGCAGTGGGCAGCTAGCAGGTAGCAGTTGGCAGACAATGAAAGCAGTACAGGCAGAACCAGGGACATGCAGAACATACAGGAAATGATGTGCGGAAGCCACACACGATTTCCCTCATTTCCCCTATTTCCTTTGCCCGACGACACTCGTAACTCGTAACTCGTAACTCGTAACTCGTAACTCGTATGTGGTTAATTGTGGGCCTGGGCAACCCGGGCGATGAATACGAACGCACCCGCCACAACATTGGCTTTGGCTGCGTCAACCAGCTGGCAAAACGCCACGGCCTCAGCTTCGATGGCAAACGGGCCAATGCCCGCATTGCCGAGGGCAACATTGCCGGGCAGCGGGTGGCGCTGGCCCGCCCCCAGACTTTTATGAACCTGAGCGGCCAGGCCGTTTCGGGCCTGCGGGCCTGGTACAAAATAAACCCGGCAACGGAACTGCTGGTTATTTACGATGATGTGGATTTACCCTTTGGCAAGCTGCGGCTGCGGCAGCGGGGCAGTGCAGGCACCCACAACGGCATGCGCTCAATTGTGGGGCAGCTCGGCAACCAGGAATTCCCTCGGCTGCGCGTTGGCATTGGCCAGCCGCCGCCGGGGCGCGACATTGTGGGCTATGTGCTGGGCCGCTTCAGCAAAGAGGAAGAGACGGAACTACCCAACATCTATGATGCTACTGCCGATGCAATCGAAGTGCTGCTGCGCGAAGGACTCACAGCGGCAATGAACCGCTACAATGGCTGACAGCCTTGCATATCTGGTTACAGTTTTGAAACTGCCATGTAGTACCATAGCTTAAGCTTGTTACAACACGCCAATAAAATATTCCCAAGACACACAATGCATTTGCCGCCACGTTGCATGTGACCATACATAGATGTTATGTTAAATCCTGTACTGCCCGACTCGCCCACAACCTACCCGCAGGATGCGCCGCCCTCACTCAATCCTCAAACGGTGGATG
>JALONX010000849.1 GCA_025454695.1 Chloroflexaceae bacterium | reverse complement strand
CGCCGTCACGTCCCGCAGCGTTTCCAGCGGCTTGAGTTCGGCCAGCACTAAACCGCCAAGCAGCAGCATACCATACATTTTGTAGGAAAGGCCGAGGGTGGCGAGGATGCCATCAACCTGGCCACTAAAAAACGTCCACTGGTTGCCGTGAGCGATGAGGCCGAAGCTGAGGGCCAGCAGCAGCGCCCGCCCCAGCGGCAGCTCGCGCTCGCGCCAGCGCAGCAGCAGCGCCCCAAACAGCAGCACCAGCAGCGTCTGATAGTGCATCCAGGCGGCGGGCACCGCCAGCACCATCAGCAGCAGAAACAGGCCATACTGAAGCAGAAACGTCGTTGAGCGCCCCTCGGCCCGGCGCAGCGCCAGCAGGCAGACCAGCGCCGACAGCAGCGCCGACAGCCCCAGGCCCAGCAGCGCCAGCGGGCGGTTGGCAAAAATCGTCGCTTCCTCCGGGTTGTCGAACCAGCGGGCGATAAAGCCGGAAATGGTCTGGTTTTCAATCCAGGCCGTGGTGCCCCCAATGCGCGGCACCACCTCCAGCAGATAGACGCGGTGCATCTCCCAGCCCATCACCAGCACGGCCAGGCCGTTGCATGCCAGCATAGCCAGCGCAAACCCACCCAGCGCCCGCCAGCGTCCCTTCAGCACAAAAAAGGCCAGCAGCAGCAGCGGATAGATCTTAAACAACGTCCCCAGCGCCACCAGCACCCCCGCCAGCCCATCGCGCCCGCGCTGCAACGCCGCCAGCGCCAGAGTCAACAGCAGCAGCAGCAACAGGTCAATCTGCCCAAACGAAAGCGTATCAAACAGCGGGCGGAAGTTGAACAGGATGAGCAATCCAAGGATTAATTCGATTGACGATTGACGATTGACGATTGGTTGCATTGAGGTGTCAGTGCGCGGTAACTCGTAACTCGTAACTCGTAACTCGTAACTCATCCAGGCCCAGAGCAGCGCGGTTGCACCAATCAGCATGGTGTTGATGATGCGGTGGCCCAGCAGCACCAGTTCGCCGGGCTGAAAGACGAAGGGCGCAAAGAACATGGCGTAGAAGGGCGGCACCTTAAACACATGGCCAAAGTGGTTGGTCAGCACCGCTTCCAGGTCGTAGAGCGAGCCGCCCCGCGCCCAGTCTCGCGTGCCCTTAAACAGAATCCAGAAATCGGGGGCCTGGCGACTAAAGGCAAAGCGCAGCTGCTCCACAATCATCACCAGGGCAGCGGCGGCCAGCAGCCCCAGTGCCCAGTGAGCAGCTTGTTCCCGTTTGCCGCTGAACTGGCCCCACGCGCCCAGAACCAGCAGGCCCACCAGCAGTACGCCGCCCGTCCACAGGGCCAGGTCTGCCGGGTGAACGCCGACAGCCCCGTCCAGATCGAGCGCGAGCTGGAAGCCCAGCGGCAGCCACCAGCCCAGGCCCAGCAGCACCGGCAGAACCGTGCCAGGCACCAGCACCGCGCCACCAGTTGCCCGCCCGCCCCGCAGCGGCAGCAACAACACGGCCAGAGCCACGCCCAGCAAGCCCAGGGCGGGCAGCGCCGCCAGCCGTTGCAGATACGGCAGAATCTCCAGCGGACGCACCGCAACGCCCCAGGCCAGCAGGGCCGCCAGCAGCCCGGTGAGTCCGAGGGCCAGCATGCGCCCAACCCCAACGCTCCGTAGCAGGGCGTAGCTCAAACCGCCGATGGCAGCGGCCCAGCCCAACACCCAGAACGCAGGCAGCCAGCCACCACCGAGGGCGTGCAATTCCACATGGTTTAGGGCCAGGCCCAGCGTGCGGCGGTCACCCGGCGGCGAGAAGGTGTCGCTGGCCAACCCCAAGCGCAGCGCCCAGTCGGCCCGGCTGGTGGGCGGCACCAGCACATGATAGAGCCGCGTGCCGTCAATCCGCCGCACAACATCAAACTGGGCAAGCGCCCGCCCATCGGCAGACAAACGCAGACGCGGGTCGGGCTGGTTTTCCGTGCGGCCACTGGCCAGCCGCAGCGTCAGCCGGGCGGGTTGGCCTTCGGGCGGGCGGGGCAGCGCCAGAGTTGAGTCGTCGGTTGTCCAGCGGCCCGGCTCGCCATCCAGCCGCTCGGTTTCGTGGAAACCACCAACAAAACGACCGTCGCGCTGACCCACCTCCAATGTGAGCGGCCAGGCGAAACCATAGCCAACCGCTAGCAGCAGCACCGCCAGCAGCAGCGCCAGCCCACCAGCGGCCAGTTCCAGCGCCACGGTACGCCAGGCGAAAGGCTCAAACGCAGGTTCAATTGGCGGTTGGGGGTTGGTCATACCAGTTGGCTGTTAGCAGTTCCTAGTTGGCAGTTGGCAGTTGGCAATACATTTCACGCTTCACGTTTCACGTTTCACGTGTTTGGATCAACCTGCCGCATCAACAACAGATCATCCGCTTCCAGCACCACCTGCCAGCGCGGGTCGCTCCGCAGGCGGGGCACAATCTCGGTGCCAACGAGTCCACTGGCCCGCAGGTCGAGAAAGACATACTGGGCGGCGTCAATTGGCACATGCATCTTGCCGCCGGTGGCGAAGAAGATGTATTGGCGCGGAATCATGTGCGGGGCCAGAAACGAGGTCGCCGCCACCGACGCATCCGGCGGAATGAGCTGTTTCATGCGCTCCATCAGCGCCACGCGGGCCGGGTCTTCGTGGTTGCGGAAGGTTGAAATCACCGGGTTGCGCATGGGAATATTGAGCGCCGCTACCAGCAGCACCTGCGCCCAAAGCAACCATGCGCCCAACCCCAAACGGACACCTCCCCCCGCAGGCGGGGGGACTGAGGGGGGGCGGGCAAGGTTCGCCCCTACATTCCTAACATTCTCTGCGTCTCCGCGCCTCTGCGCCTCTGCGTTTCCTGTTCGGCTCCGGTCTCCGGTCTGCCGGTTCTTGATACGATCCCAAACCCACGCCCCGCCATAAATCCCCGCGATGACCAGGCCGGGGATGACCAGAATCTGGTACTGCTCCGTCGGCACGTACTGAAACGAGCGGGTAGAAAGCAGGTTAATCGCAAAAATCGGCGCGGC
>JALONX010000122.1 GCA_025454695.1 Chloroflexaceae bacterium | reverse complement strand
CATGGCAGCTGGAAGCGGCAGAACCGCGCTACCGCCTCAGCATCGCTTCGCCCGAACTGACGCTGAACGACCTGCTGCTGCGGCCCCAGGGCAGCTTGATTAACGAAGGGGTTGACGGCGACATTGGTGTTGGTACATTTCGTGGTGTGCCGATCGTGTCCAACTATCATGCGGACTGGGTGAGTCTGGAGCTTGGTGCTACGGGGCGCGGCCTGGGGCGGCTCGACATGCAGGGGCTGCGGCCTGGGGCGCTGGTACCACCCCAGCCCCCCTCGCCCAATGATGACTACGATCACCACTGGTTCGCTATCGCCGCCGAGCAGGATGGCGAGCCGGTCTGGATCAGTGCATGGCGTAACGAGACGGGCGGGCCGTTCTGGGCCATCACCGTGGCCCGTGGCAGCGGTAGCGGCTGGCGGGTGGAAACCGCACGCACCGAGGCGAGCAGCATGGCCGAACCACTGACGATTGCCACGCTGACATGGCAGCCCGTGCCCGTCACCGGCCCCAACGCGCCACGCGACCAGTTTACCGGCAGCCGCTGGCGACTCAGCGCCGGGGTGCAGCAGCCGGGCGATCTGCTGAACCTGGAACTCGACGTGCCACCAGGTCAGTTCGCCACCAACGCCCGTCAGAGCATCATCGGTGGTTCAGCTGCCATGCTCGAAGGCATCAGCACCAACGTGAGCGGCACCGTTGCCGGTCGCCCGCTGCGCAACCCGCAGCTGGTGGTAGCCGAAGCAACCGACGAAGCTTACCTGGCCTTGTTGCCACTGGTGCTGCGTGAAACGTGAAACGTACTGCGTACTGCGTAAACGTGAAATGCGTAATGCGTGAAACGTGATGCGTACTGCGTACTGCATAATGCGTAATCTGTAGCCCGTTAACGTGAAACGTGCAGTGTGAAACGTGATGCGCGACGTGTAAAACAAACTAATTTTCTCTGCGCCTCTGCGTTTCTGCTCGGGAGTCGTCAATCGTCAATCCGCCTGCCCTGAGCTTGTCGAAGGGTCAATCGTCAATCGTCAATCGCCTATGGAACCAGAAGATGAATCTCGTGTGCTGGTGGTGGTGGTGAACCGCAAGCGGGATTTGCAGCTCGCCCGTGAGCAGGGCTGGTACCGGGTGCCGCTGCGCCACCTGCCTGCTCAGCTCAGCGCCGACTACCTGGCCTTCTACCAGACGGCGGTGTTTGGCCCCGAGGAACGCTGGGCGGTGCGCTACTACGCGCCCGTGCTGCGCTACCGGCTGGCCACCCGCCGCGACTTGCTGCCGGACGAGCCAGACCACCCCAGGGCCGACGAGCGCTACTACCGGATTGAGCTTGGCCCGCTGGCCGAACTGCCCCTGCCGGTGCCCGCCGCAAAGCTACGCCGCGTCACCTTCATTGCCACCAGCTTTGGCCAGCTGCGCCGCGCCAGCGATGTGCGCGAACTCTGGCACCCGCTGGAAGACCAGCAGAACCTCGGCGACGACCTCTGGGGCGCAGGGCTGGCGGGGAAGAGCATCAAGTGAGTATGGGTTAGGGGTTAGGGGTTAAGGGTTAGGGGTTAGAGGTTAGGGGATAGGGGTTAGGGATTAGGGGCATTGATTTCAATGTGTCTCAGTGCAGATAACCCTTAACCCTTAACCCATTTACCATGCACACTGTCATCATCGCCAATTCGCCCTTTTTTGATGCCTTGCCATTTGTGGGCTTGCTTCAAGCTGCCGACATGGTGATTGGGGCTGATGGCGGTGGCAATGCGCTGCACGCCCTCGGGCTGACGCCCCACATGGCGATTGGCGATTTCGACTCGCTGCAACCGGAGGCGCTGGCGGCGTTTGCGGCGGCGGGAACCGATGTGCGGCGCTACCCGCCCGCGAAAGACGAAACCGACCTCGAACTGGCTTTGCTGGCGGCGGTAGAAAAGGGCGCGACCCAGATTGATCTGCTGGGGGCGTTTGGCGGGCGCTGGGATCAGACGCTGGCGAACATTGCTCTGCTGGCCATGCCGGAGCTAGCGGGCCGCCATGTGCGCCTGCTGGATGTGGGGCAGGAAGCGTATCTCGTGCGGGACGCAGCAACCATTGAGGGCAATGTGGGCGACACCATTTCGCTGCTGCCGCTGGGCGGGCCAGCCCACGGCATCACCACCGTTGGGCTGGAATATTCTTTACACAATGCCACGCTATATTTCGAGCGTTCGCGGGGTGTGAGCAACGTGCTGGTGCAAGCGCCCGGCCATGTGAAACTCACTTCGGGGCTGCTGCTGGTGGTGCGGGTGTGGCAGTAAACGCAGAAACGCAGAAACGCAGAAACGCGGAGACAATATGACTGCGTACTGCGTATTGCGTACTGCGTACTTCAGCATCTCCTGATTCATACTTCATACATCATACTTCATCCTTTTCTGGTTCGGCCTCAGTCTTCCCAGAAGTGCCGCACCCAGCCCCGCCCGGCCAGCTCGGCCCGTAGCTCTAGCATGGCGGTGTAGGTCGGCAGGATGTAAAGCGTTTCGCCGCCAGGAAGTCCCGCCAACGCCTGGTCGAGCGCCGGGGCCGACTCCGGCACCACCCGAATGTGCTCCGACGGCACCCCGGCGTATTTCAGCCGCACTGCCATATCTTCGGCCCGCGTGCCGCTGACAGTGATGCCCGCCACGCGGCCCGCCAGGCCCTCAAAATCGGCATCCCAAAGCCAGGAAACATCGGTGCCATCGGCAAACTTGTCGTTGATGGCGATGAGGACGTGGAGGTTAGTATGCTGCGCACTGCGTACTGCGTACTGCGTATTGCCTACGCTCGGTTCTGGGTTCTGGGTTCTGGGTTCTCGGTTCGCCTGGGTGAGCATCCGCACCGTTTCGCTGGCACCAACCGGGTTTTTGATCAGGGCGATCAGCATGGGTGGGCCGTCGGGGCCAGCTTGCACCCGTTCGATCCGCCCGAAGGCAGCGCTGAAGTTTTCTAACGTGCCCCTGATGCGGATTGGCTCAACCCCCAGCGCCAGGCCCGCCGCCGTGGCTGCCAGGGCATTTACCGCATTGTAGAGGCCGGGCAGCGGCAGGTGCAGCTCCATCGCGCCGCCGGGGTAGGTCATGTAAAGCTGGCTGCCCTCGGTGCCATGCAGGTCGAGCCGGGCCAGGCGCACATCTGGCTCGGGGCGGCAGTGGCCGCAGCGGGGGCAGGTGTAGTGGCCAATGTGGGCATAGAAGAGCAGCGCGTAGTTGTAGGGCGCACCGCAGCGGCGGCAAAACTGCGAGTCGGCGATGTGGGCCGCCGAGCCGCTGGCGTGGCGCGGGTCGTCCAGGCCATAGTAGCGCACCTGGGCTGTGAGGTCGGCCCCCAGATCGGCCACCGCCGGGTCGTCGGCATTCAAAATGACGGTGGAGGTAGCAGGCAGGCTGGCCAGGGCCTTTTTCCAGGCTTTTGCCACCGTGTCCACCTCGCCATAGCGGTCAAGCTGGTCGCGAAAGAGGTTATGAATCAGCACCAGGCGTGGGTGCGTCTCGGCCAGCGCCTGGGGAAAGGCGGCCTCGTCGGTCTCAAACAGGCCCATGTCGGCGCGGGGACGGCCCAGCCCATCGGCATTGGCGATGGCGGTGGCGGTCAGTCCGGTGATCAGGTTGGCCCCTGCCCGGTTGTGCAGCACCCGCTGGCCGCTGGCCCGCAGAACTTCGGCCAGCATGCGGGTGGTGGTGGTTTTGCCGTTGGTGCCGGAGAGCAGCACCACCCCGCCGGGCAGGGCTGCCGTCAGCCGCTCCAGCACGTGGGGGTCAACCTGGCGGGCGAAGGTGCCGGGGGCGTTGGTGCCACCGCCCAGGCGCAGCGTGCGTGAAATGGCGCTAGTGGCCTTCCCGGCGGAAACGGCCAGCAGGCTCCGTGCTTGTGATGCGAGTCCCATAGTACATCTTTTTCAACGCAGAGACGCAGAGCTACAGAGGCGCAGAGCATTGAACCATATACCTCTCTGCGTCCCTTCGATAAACTCAGGGCAGGCTTTGCGTCTCTGCGCCTCTGCGTTTCTTTTCAAGATAATCTCAACTCAAACAGCGCGTAGGTGGCATTACCGTGGCGGGCCTCACCTCGTGGCGTGAAGCCCTGCGCGGCGTAGTAGCGGCGCAACACCGGGTTGCTGGCGATGCAATCGAGGCGCAGAAAGCGGCAGCCCTGCCCGCGCACATAGTCCGCTGCCCAGCCCAGCAGCCGCCCGCCGATGTGCTGCCCGCGCATGTCGGGGCGCACCGCCAGGCTGTAGAGATAGGCTGCCTGGTCGCTGCCGGAGTCGTGCCACAGGTCTTCCTCGGCCCATTCTAGCCGAAACGTACCGACCAGTTCATCGCTGCCACTCAGGCGAGCCACAAACACACACCCGGTAGCAATATCATCTTCCAACAACAACACGAAACTCGGCGGCGGCGGCGTTTCCCACTGCTTGATGCCCCGCTCCCGCATCCAGCGGGCATTGCTGTCGAGCAGTTCCACCACCGCGCCAAGGTTGGCAGGTTGCGCATGGCTGATGCGCAGGTCGTCGCTGCGGTTCAGGTCAGGAGTGGTCATTGTTGGCGGTGTCTTGTGGCATAGCTAAATCGGCAATCCAAAATCCAAAATCTAACATCCAACATCGAACCTATGCTCCCTCCACCAGCGGCTGCAAGGGCTTGATTTCCATGCTGCCGCGCCCCACCGTGGTCAGCACTGGGCCAACCGGCTTGAACATGGTCAGCGGGCCGTTGGGGCCAAGTTGCAGCTGCCAGGGCGCACGGTTCAGCCGCAGGTCGAAGCTGCCCGGCAGCAGCGCCACGTCGCTGCCCGTGTGTTGCAGCAGCGGTACCTGCAGCTTCACGGGCAACAGGCGGGCGTTCAGCGGCACCTCGCTCATAGCGCACACCAGCGTAATGCCGTCCCACACCCGCACGCTGGCCCGCAGCGGCCCCAGTTCCCATTCAAAGCGCCAGAGCTGCTTGGGCAGGTACCAGATCTCCACCCCGCCCCGCTGCGATTGGGGGCTGTCTACGGCAATGTGGGTAATAAACGGGCCGGGCCGCATGCCATGGCGCACCATCACCCCGGCGATAAGTTCGCTGTACTCCAGGGTCGAGCCGGGGCCGTAGCGGGCCACCCCCAGAAAGGCCATGGCCAGGCCACCGGGCAGCGTCACCGCCTGCAAGGGCGCGGGTATGAGCGGGGCCACTGCCTCGGCCCGCACCGCAAACGCCGCGATCAGGGCGCTCCCTTGCAACGTCCACGGCGGCGGTGGGTAGGCGCGGGCGAGGGCCGTTTCGGTTCGGGAAAGTTCATGTGTCATGCGGCAAAATAGTCCTGGAATCTACGAAGTTGTTAAAAGGCAATCAAGATCATTGCCACCAATCCCATCAGTACACGGCAGCGCATACCAGTTGTATTCTAGCGGAAAAAATGCCATCCCCAGCATAATACTCAAAATAACAACGGTGATAACAATTGACGGTTGTCGTGGTAGCTGCATTGGTATTTGCCCGGTACGCCAATGAATAAAAGAGTGGGCTGTAATATGTACGCTACCAAATACAAGGAAACAAACAGCTACAAAATTAGCAAACAGGTAAAGAGACCAAAAGCTACTGCCCAAATTGCCTCTCGGCACCACCAGTACGGCTGCTTGCGGCAACTGAGGTAGATATTGTACCAGGACAGGTGAACCTTTTGCGGGCCGCGATCCATTTACACGCAGTGCCTGGTACTGTTTGCTGTCAAGATTTGCTTTCTTTGTCCAAGTTTGTGTGATTGCTTCTGAAGAAGATACAGTGTAGCTGTATGTAACTAATTCCTGTGAACGAAACGACTGTACCTCATCAATCCATCCTTGTGTAGATGTTTTTGACTGCTGAATCTCTAAATATGAAAGTCTACTGTGTACGTATCCATGAAACATTGAGAAGAAAGCAGCTGTCATTCCAAGTGTAAAAACCCATACTGTAAAGGCCAGGGAAAAAGGATGACTGTTAGTGGTTGAAAGAGTGCGTTGTTTTTCCTGCATGTTTTTACAAATATGAAAGCGGCAGCATAATGCTCTGAAAATCTGGAATGCTCACAGGGATGCTCCTACCATGTTTTGTGGTTGGGTTGGCGTTGCTCGCAATGCTTTCACAATGGGAAGCGCGGAACAGGCCATGTCAGCAATGGGTTTGCTTTGCTTGTCATTGCCCTGCCAATGGAGCGACGCCCCGCCGGGTGTCGCTCCATTGAGACGCAGTGGGATGGCTTTATCTGTTCAAAACGCATGAAGGAGACCGGCACCTGAGTCCACGTCGCCTGAACGCAGGGTTGCTTGAAAGGTGCCGGTCTCCTAGAAGATGTCTATTTGCGATCTGTTAAAAAACCTCCGCGTCCTCCGCGTCTCCGCGGTGAAATCATCACTTCAGCCCGGCTCGCCTCAACGCTGCCGCCAACGGGTTGTCGTCGTCATCACCGCTGCTCTGAGCCTCATCGTCGCCGGTGGAGTAGAGCGGCCCTTCGTTTTTGGGCGGCACATAGTCCTCAATCAGGTCGTCCTGCGACCAGTCGAGGGCCAGGTTTTCAGCCCCGGCCATGGCGACAATATCTTCCACACTGAAGCGCACCAGGTCAATGGTCTTGCCGTCGTTGCTACGCTCGTCCAGGCCGCCAATGAGTCGCAATTGGGGCAGGGCCGCCAGTACATCATCGAGCAGTTCGGGCGGGCGGGGCGGTGGGGTTGGCCCGGCCATCAGCGCGGCCACTTCCTCGGCATTGGCGGGGATGCCCGTGTCCACCAGCAGCACCGTCACATCCACACGGTGGTAGAGCAAGCGCAGAATGGCCCGCGTTTCTTCTAGTTGGCCTACCGCTTTGCGCAGGGCGCTGGCGGTGCGGCTGGCCTTGATCTCAAACACCCAGGCGCTACGCTGCTCCAGCGCAATTGCGTCGAGTTCGCGGTATTTCATGGTGGCCCGCGAACCCCGGCGCTCCTCATACTCAAGAATGCGCCGATCCGAAAGCTGCACCTGTGTCGCCAGCCAGTTGCGCAGGGCCTCCTCGGCCTGGCCGCCAAAAATGTCGCGTTGCCGGGGCGGGCGCATGGCGCGGTTGTTTTTACGCTGCAGAATAAACTGCTCGTTGTAGGCGCGATAGCGCTTATCGTCCAGGGTTGTCAGGCGTGGGCGGTTGTAGCTGGTCATGGTGATTGATTGAAAATTGGAAAATGTATCTAAATACCCTTATCACCATGTCAACTTCGCTGGCGAAAGGTGACACGGGTGCCGCTACGGGTGCGCGGCGTAGGAAGAAGCTGGTAGCTCAAGTCCTGGTTTGGTTCCAGTTCCCAGGTGTAGCGCCGCAGCAGCAAGGTCAGAACCACACTCATCTCCACAAGCGCAAAGTTTGTGCCCAGGCATACCCGTGGGCCACCCCCAAATGGAATGAATGACCCCATTGGTGGTTTCGGATCGGCCAGCCAACGCTCCGGCATAAAGTTATCAGCTTCAGCCCATGGCTCGCCCCGGTGGGTGCCCCGAATGCTGACTGCGATTGTCCAGCCTTCTGGAATGCGGTAGCCGCCAAAGGCCACGTCCTGCGTTGTTACCCGGAAGGCCCCATTGATGGGTGGAATGTAGCGGAGCGACTCGTTGATAACCGCCAGCAGATACGGCATGCGGCGGAACTGATCAGGGGTTAATGGCTCATCAGGTGCAAACTGGGACTGTTCGGCACGGGCCTGGGCCAGCACCTTGGGATGCTGGGCCAGCAGCAGCAGCATCGCCGAAAGGGCCGAAACCGTGGTATCGTGGCCAGCAAACAGCAGCAATTGAACCTCGTCTACAATCGCCTCAACCGGCAAGGGATTGCCTGCTTCGTCACGGGTGGCCAGCAGGGCAGCCAGAATATCATCGGGCTGTTTGTCCCGCCGCATGCGGCGGCGCACCAGTTGTTCGATGTAGCCAAACATCGCCTTGCGGGCCTGCATAGCTCGCCCAAAGGTAGTAACGGGCCAGTTCAGGGTCAGCGGCGTAAAGAGTCCCTCCGTCCAGGTGTGAAACAGCTTGTTCAGGTAGGGCTGATCCACGTCCCGCCCATCACCAAGAATCAGCGTCACGGCAATCTCAAAGACCAGCGCCTGGACGGCAGGGTAAATCGTCAGCACTCCCGCGTGGTTTGCCCACTCCTCCAGGTGGCGTTCGGTGATGGCCTGCATGGTTGGCACAAAGCCACGCATGCTCTCCTGGCTAAAATGGGGTAACAGCAGGCGACGACGTTCACGGTGTTCATCTCCATTAATCATTGCCAGACTCTGCTGACCCAGCAGTTGACGAATGCCCGCCGTCCACTGGTTTTGTAAATATTTGCCTTCCCCTGCGAAAATCCAGCGGTTGGCTTCGGGGCCGAGCAGGTAGACTGTGGGTGAACCCAGAATATGAGTCGAGAATACATCGCCATAACGTGCCCGCCTGGTGCTAATAAACTGGGCTGGCGAACGGATGAATTCCAGATTCTCGCCCAGCAGTGGGAGGCCCCGTGAACCAGGCGGTAAGGGCAGGTTGGCTATTGTCGCAGATTCACTCATTGCTGTCGTTCTACTCCTTATGCTAGGGCATTACCTCGGCCCCTGCGACTGTACTCAGGGTAGGCTTGGCGTCCTTCGCGGCTCAGCCCTGCTTCCCCAGTTCCTGCGAACGGCGGTAGGCGGCCCAGATGGCGTCGCTCAGCACGGTGCGGATGCCGCCCCGTTCCAGTTCGTAGAGCGCCGCCGCCGTGGTGCCGCCGGGCGAGGTCACGCCGTTGCGCAGCTCGGCGGCGTGTTTACCGCTCTGCATAGCGTAGCGCACCGAGCCGAGCATGGTTTGCTGCACCAGCTCCTCGGCCATGTAGCGCGAAAGACCCATGTGAACCCCGGCGTCTATCATCGCTTCCATAATCATAAAGATGTAGGCCGGGCCGGTGCCGTTCAGCGCGGTGGAGATGTCGAGAATATTCTCATCATCCACAAACAGCTCCCGCCCGATGGAGCCAAGGATAGCCCTGGCCCAGCCCCGCTGCACATCGTTCACGGCAGGCGAGGCCGTCCAGACCGTCATGCCTTCGCCGATCTGGGCCGGGGTGTTGGGCATGGAACGGACAACGGCGGCGTGGTTCAGCGCCTCGGTAAAGCGGCGCAGCGGCGCACCGGCGATGATGGAGATCAGCAGTTCGTCGTCGCGGAAGGCCCCTTTGAGCTGGTGCAACACCTTCGGCAACGTCTGGGGCTTGATCGCAAAAATGGTCACCTGCGCCCAGTGAGCGGCCTCGCTGTTGTCGTCAATTACTCGCAGGCCGGGGTAGCGCTGCTCCAACTCCATCCGCCGCTCGGCCCGTGGCTCGGTAGCAACCAGTTGCTCGGGGCCAACCAGCTGCTGCCGAATGAGTCCGCTGATCATGGCCTCGCCCATAGCACCAGCGCCAAGCACCGCAATCCGTAAATCTCGTAGCATAGTGTTCCTGTTTTGAAAGATGTGAGAACCTGCTTTGTGAAACGTGAGGCGTGAAACGTGAGGCGTGATGCGTGAAACGTGATGCGTGAAACGTGATCCGTAATCCATAAAACTCGTTAACTCTTTATTTTTTGCTTCCGCAGTACGCATTATGCAGTACGCATTACTAGTCTGTAAAAAAGTCTTCTGCCATGTAGGCTCGGTGTCACCCTGACCGCAGGGAGGGGTCTTCAGCGCATAACCATGCCGATTCCTCCCTGCGGTCGGCATGACAACGCTGGTCTTTGGAGACAAGAAAACATCGTTTACAGAGTAATTACGCAGTACGCAGTACAGGGAAACGGACAATGATCACATCTTCAATCGCCTGCTGAAGCATGGAACGGGCCTCTTTTTCCTGCTTTAGACGTGTAATTTCATCCTGAAGTGCAGCATTTTCCCCCTCAAGTGCGGCCTTCTCCTGGGCAAACTCTTCAAGTTTGTCCTTGAAGAGATATGAAACGAGATCGGTTGCCAAAAGTCGCTCCTTCGTGATCAACCGTATTATAACACGGCACTTTTCCGGTTTTTAGGCGGCGGCGTGCTGGTAGCAATCTCGTGGCCCACTTGTTGCCACACTCGTAGCAGGTGCAAATCTGCAATCAGTCAATCTGCAATCATAAAGAAGGAGCAACCTATGAACCCGGCCCAATTGAGCCACGAACTGCGCAAGGGCGTGAGCGATGACCTGACCCGCCGCCGCTGGATTGTGGGTCTTTCGATGGTGGGGGCGACCATGGCGCAACTCGTCACGCTCTATCAGGTGGGTGTAATCAAGCACCTGCCCGACCCACCCATCCCAATCTTCGACTCAAGCAAAGTGGATGCCTCAAACTATGCCTACAAACGCTTCAACTCGCCCGATGGCCCGCTTATGTTGCTTACCTACGGTCTGACCGCGTGGCTAGCCAGTGCTGGTGGCCAGAATCGCGCCCAGGAGATGCCGCTGCTGGCGCTGGCGACGAGCGCGAAGACCATTTTCGATGCCGTTTCAACCGTGAAGCTGGCTGGTGAAGAGTGGGGCGAAAACCAGGCCCTCTGCGCCTACTGTCAGGTCGCCACCGTCTGCTCCTGGGCCTCGGCCATTCTCTCGCTGCCGGAAGCATGGGAAGCCATTCAAACCATGCGGGAGCAGGGCGTGTTGGAAACGGTCAACAGCTGACTGGAGACGGACGACCGGAGACCGGAGCCAGCGCATAGTTGGCAGTTGGCAGACCAGAGACTCGAGTCAGATTGGTTGACTGCTATCGGCTGACTGTATGACCGCAACAACGTGCGGTTCTACCTTCGCGTTCTTCGTGTTCTTCGCGGATCGTTTCAGCTGTCGCGTTTGCGCAGGTTCAAGCGGCAGATCGTGCTGAATTCACAGGCGGGCGGGCATTCGTCGCGGGGGCGCACCGTGAACTGGCCTGCCCTGGCCCCCTGCACGGCCTCCGCTACCCGTTCGCGCATGGCGGCCAGGGCCTGCTCACGCTGCTCGGCGGCCAAAGCTCTGCTGCGTTTGCCGCTACCCAGGTGCAAAAAGGCGGCCTGGGCCACGGGCTGCCCCGAACGGGCGATCACCTCTTCCACCGCCAGCATGTAGACCGCCAGTTGCACATCGCGCCCGGTCAATGTTTTTTCTAACGGTTGGGGCGTGCTGCTGCTTTTGTAGTCAATCAGCGCCATGGCGATGTTGAGCGGTGCATACGGGCGGCCTGGCCCAAAGCTAGCTTCTACCGACGCTGAACGAAAATCGCTCCAGTCCTCGCCGTCGCGCAAAAAGCGCCGCAGTGCCCGCAGCAGTTTGCGCCGCACCTCGTCCTGTTCCCAGTTCCAGAAGCCATCGGGCTGAATGCCGAACGTTGTCGGCGCGTCGGCCAGCACGGTGTCGGCGGCGGCTTGCAACGTCTCCAGCAGCTCGGCCTCGTTGTCGGGGTGGTGCATGAGTCCGCGCTGCGACCAGATCAGGCCCGCTTCGGCCAGAATTTTGTGGTAGAGGCGGCCCCTGGTGCTGCGGTCAATCCCGGCCTCCGGCTCGGCGGGCGGGCGCAGCCCCAGCACATGGGCAGCGGCAAAGCGAAACGGGCAGGTGATGTAGTCGTTAAACTGGGTCACGCTCCAGGGGTGGCTCGCGCCAAACTTTGCCGCCAGCAGATGTTGCACCTCGCCGTCCGCAATCATGCCCTCAAACGGGCCATACTCCCCCGTTGCCTCGCGCCCCCGTTCCACCACAATCGCCCGCAGAACATGAGTTACGAGTTGCGAGTTACGAGTTACGAGTTGGCGTACATCGTCGTTTGAACTGCCAACTGCTAACTGCCAACTGCTGACTGCTGCAATCAACCGCTCCTGCTCCGACACCGCTTCAGCGAGACTGGGCACGCTGCCTGCGGCAATGCGCTCTTCCGCCAGGCTGCCGGGCGTGAAGAGGCTCAGCAGGCTGGCGAGGTAGGGCGAGGCGGGCAGTTCGTTGCCGCTGGCGTCCAGGCGCGTCCGGCAAAGCGTCAGGCTGGTGCTGGCCCGCGTCACCGCCTCATAGAAGAGCGTCTGCTCATCTGCCGGGTCTGGCGGAGGCAACGGCACGCCCTGCCGGGCCAGCAGCCCCCGCTCGCGACGGGTGTAGAACGGCGGCTCGGGCAGCCGCAGCGGGAACTCGCCATCGTTCAGGCCCAGCAGCAGCACATGTTCAACATGTAAACCACGGGCGGCCAGGGCGGGCAGCACGGCGATCTTGCCCGCCGTTGGCTCTTCCCGCCCGTAGCGGGCCGTTCCCACCGCCGCACTCAGTTCCGCGATAAAAGCGGCATAGCTCACCGGCGGCTCGTGCAAGGCCTCGGCAGCATTGGCCAGCTGCACCAGCACGGCAGCCCACGCAGAGTTGACGGACTGTAGAGTTGTGGAGATGTCGGGTTGTCGGGTTGTTGGGTTGTTGGGTTGTTGGGTTGTGCGTCCAGCTCCCACAGCTCCCACAGCTCCCACAGTTCCCACAGCTCCCACAGCTCCCACAGCTCCCACAGCTCCCACAGCTTCAGCGGTTCTCTCCCATATCCATGGAACCCACTCCGCCACCGTCGCCTCTTCCGGCGGGGAAAGCCAGGCGACGAATGAGTCGAGCATGGCCAGCAGTTCGTACTCCTTGCGGGTCAGCGTGAGGCGGCGGGTGTCGAGTTCAACGGGGCCGCCGGTTTCGATCTTCAAGTGCTCATCAGAGTACATCGTCATACGGTCCATGACGGTAGAGTAGGGGAGATCGGCGCGGAGGTGGTTCGGAAGTTGTAAAAAATCTGTAAAAGCGCTTAGGAGGCCAGAAATTCGTAGGCGCGGTGGCGAACGGGTTCCGGAAAATCGTGACCGGCAACGGGGTGTTCGACGATGAGTCGGCGGGCGGGAAAACGCGAGCGGACGGCGTTGACGACATCGTCGACGCCGGTGACCTCGAAGTTGGAATCGCCGGTGGGTGCGTTGATGAAGACGGCGCGGGGAGCGATGGCGGCAAAGACGTCGGAGAAGTCAAATGGAACCTGTGCAGGGCTGTTGCCGTAGACGGCGGCGATGCGCGGCATGTAGCGTTGGGAGGTCCAGCCTTTCAGATTGCCGCCGTAGTATTTGGCGAAGG
>JALONX010000848.1 GCA_025454695.1 Chloroflexaceae bacterium | reverse complement strand
TGCCCTGTTTAATGTGGCACACGGGCGTGTTGCATTTCCAGCGCCTGAATTTTCATCGCGGAGGACGCCACGCAGAATTCACCGCAGAGGCACGGAGAACATAGAGCGCAAAATACGGACTACTCTCTGCATTCTCCGCCGTAAGCATCTCTGAGGTGCGGCAGGTGTGGTCAGGCACACGGTTACGTGGTCAAGGAGGACTGTATGCGTGCGTATGGATCAGACCGGATTCACAACATTGGCCTGTTTGGGCACCTGGGCTGCGGCAAAACGACCCTCACCGAGTCGCTGCTGCTGACGGCCCACGCCATTTCTCGTATGGGCCGGGTGGAAGACGGCAACACCGTGAGCGACTACGACCCCGACGAGCAGCGCCGGGGCATGTCCATCAATCTTTCGATTGCGCCACTGGAATGGCACGACGATAAAATCAATTTGATTGACACGCCAGGGTTTGCTGATTTTGCGGGCGATGTGGCCGCCACCATGCGGGTGATTGACGGCGCGATTATCGTGCTGGACGCCTCGGGCGGCGTGGAAGTGGGCACCGAGATGGTCTGGGAAGCGGCGACGCGGGCCGGTGTGCCGCGCATGTTGTTCGTCAACAAGCTCGACCGCGAGAATGCCAACTTCTTCCGCTGCATTGAAGATGCCCGCGAACGGCTGGACGCCGCCGTGATTCCGCTGCAAATCCCCATTGGCGCAGCGAAGGATTTCCGGGGCATTATTTCGCTCCGCCAGCAGCGGGCATGGCTCATGCCCGAAAAACACGACGGCGGCTTTGTGGAGGCCGATGTGCCCGCCGAACTCGACAGCCTCATGCACCAGTGGCGCACTGAGTTGATTGACAAGATCGCCGCCACCAATGACGATCTGATCGAGAAATATCTTGAAGGCGGCGAAGATGCCCTGACCCGCGACGAGCTGTTAGTCGGCCTACGCACTGGTATTGCCAACGGCAGCATCGTGCCGGTCTTCTGCGGCTCGGCCACGCAAGTGGCGGGTATGGCGCAGCTGCTCAACGGCATTGTGGACAGCATTCCTTCCGCTGCCCGCAAAACGGTGGAAGCGGTGGAACTTTCCAACGGTGACGTGGTGGAGCTGCAACCCCAGGCCAGCCAGCCCCTCAGCGCCCTGGTGTTTAAGACCATCGCCGATCCCTACGGCAAAATCAGCCTCATCCGCGTCTACAGCGGTGAACTGAAGAGCAACAGCACGGTCTTCAACTCGCGCACCCGCAAAGACGAGCGCATCGCCCAGGTCTTCAGCCTGCGGGGCAAGGAACAAACCGCCGTGCCATCCCTCGGCCCCGGCGACATTGGCATCGTCACCAAGCTGGTGGAAACGGCCACCAACGACACCCTTTCGCTCCACGAACATCCCTTGCAGCTGGCAGCGATTAGCTTCCCGCAACCGGCCTTCACCGCCACCATTCACCCCCACAGCCGGGCCGACCTGGACAAGCTTGGCACGGCCCTGCACCGCACGCTGGAAGAAGACCCCACGCTGCAAACCAGCCGCGACCAGGTGACGGGCGAAACCATGCTTTCCGGCCTGGGCGAAAGCCACCTCAACATTGTCGCCGAGCGCATGAAGCGCAAGTTCGACGTGAGTGTGGACATGGCCCTGCCCCGCATTCCCTACCGCGAAACCATTCGGCTCAAGGCCGAGGCCCAGTATCGCCACAAGAAACAGACCGGCGGCGCGGGCCAGTTCGCCGATGTGACGCTGCGGGTGGAGCCGCTGCCGCCCGACCCAAGCCGCGAAGACCCGCTGGAGTTCGTCAACGAAATCGTCGGCGGCGTGATCAGCCGGGGCTTTATGCCCGCAATTGAAAAGGGCGTGCGTGAAGCCATGCACGAGGGCGTGCTTTCCGGCAGCCAGGTGGTAGATGTGCGCGTGGCGGTGATTGACGGCAAAGAACACCCGGTGGACAGCAAAGAAATCGCCTTTAAGGCTGCCGGGAAAGAAGCCTTCCGGGCGGCAGTGCTCAAGGCTCATCCCTGTGTGATGGAGCCGATCTACCAGCTTGACATCACCGTGCCGGATCACTTCGCGGGCGATGTGATGAGCGACATCAGCACCCGCCGGGGCCGCGTGCTAGGCATGCTGCCCAGCGGGCGCGGCAAAACCACCGTTACAGCCCATGTGCCGCTAGTGGAATGCCAGCGCTACACCACCGACCTGCGGGCGATGACCCAGGCACGGGGTACATTCAGCATGGTCTTCGACCACTACGAAGAGGTGCCGCCCCACCTGATGAACAGCCTGATGGAAAGCCACAAGAAGGAAAAGGAAGTCGGCGCGCATTAGTCTGAAATGGCTCTCGCAAAGGCGCGAAGTTCGCTAAGGGCTAAAGATGAATGCTTCTGTGTGCCTTTGCGAGAGCAAAACAGTCCTCTAAAGGAAGTTGGAGTCTGGGACACGTGGCGGCATTGCCGCTCTCGTGTTGTTCTAGGAGTCTATCTGATGAGTCTTTACAACATAATCCAGACAACCACCGGAACAACACGCTTATGAATAGCCCGCGCAGGTGGGCTTCGCAGCTTCAAGCCGCGCCCTTGAGGGCTACGGCGAGCAAATATACCCGTTTAATTTCTTAAAACTCATCAGCGTGTTTGCGGCTTCCAGACGCCGAATTCATTCGGTGGACAGGTTGGCAGCGCGTGTCTGGATTAAAAAGTAAAACTCCATCAGCGTGTTTTGGTGAGCCAGACGCCGAGTTCATTCGGTGGCTGAGGCACTTATTCATAAGTTTAAGACCTTGCCCCGCCCGCCCCACCTGCCAGCCGCTGCACCACCGCCACAAGCAGCCGCCGTTCCTCCAGCTTGATCCGTTCGTGCAGCGACTCAACGCTATCCTCGGGCAGGATCGGCACCTCGGCCTGGGCCAGGATCGGCCCGTCGTCTATCGTGGGGGTGACGCGATGGATGGTGCAGCCAGTGACGGGCAGGCCACGGGCGAGCGCATCCGGCACCACATGGGCACCCCGCAGAGCGGGAATCGTGAGTCCGCTGCTGGTGCGCACCGTGTCACCGCCGTCAGGCGGCAGCAGGGCTGGGTGCTGGTTGATCACCTGGTTGGGGAAGTGGGCCAGAAACGCCGCCGAAAGCACCCGCATAAAGCCCGCTAACACCACCAGATCAGGGCTGAACGCGCCCACCACCGCCGCAAGTTGCCCTTCCCAGGCGGCCCGCACCGCCGGGTTGCGGGGCTGCCGCAGCGGCACAAAGGCAGTGGCGATGTTCCGTTGCAGCCCCCGTTGCACGCCAAAGGCATCGGCTCGGTCGCTGCCCACAAACACCACCTGCGCCCCAAGTTCGCCTGCCGCCTCAGCATCCAGCAGGGCTTGCAGGTTACTGCCACTTCCACTCACCAGAACAGCGATTCGGTATGTCATAATTGATTGACCGAAGACCGGAGACCGAAGACCGGAGCCAGCGGATTAACGATTGACGATTGACGATTGACGATTGGCTGCGCACGGATGTTACAGATTACGCAGTACCCTTCGGCTTCGCGGTTCGTGAGCTTGACGAACGACAGGGCAGGCAAAGTACGTAGTACGTTTCACGTTTCACGTTTTACGTTTTGCAAAGCAGGTTCTCGGTTCTCAGTTCCCCTCGGCTGCTCTCGGTTCTCGGTTCTCGGTTCTCGGTTCTCGGTTCTCGGTTCTCGGTTCTCGGTTCTTGGTTCTTGGTTCTCGGTTCCTGGTTCTCTACGTGCCAATATCAGTCCGAAAGTGCTTATCCTCGAAACGAATCTGAGGAATGGCGTCGTAGGCCCGCTGGCGAGCGGTGGGGGCGCTGCCCGCCACGCCCACCACGCCCATTACCCGCCCGCCTGCCGTGGCCATGCCCACATCGGTGATGGCGGTGCCCGCGTGGAAGATCATCAGGTTGTCGTTCTCTTCTAGCGCCTCCACCCCACTGATGGGCGCGTTGAGCCGCGCTGAGTCGGGATAGCCAGGGGCGGCCAGCACCACACACACCGCCGTGCCCTTGCGCCAGCGCAACATAGTGGGCTGCAAGCGGCCCTCGGCGCAGGCCAGCAGCGCCGCCAGGAAGTCGCCCTCCACCAGCGGCAGCAACACCTGCGTTTCCGGGTCGCCAAAGCGGGCGTTAAACTCCAGCACGCGGGGGCCGTCGCTCGTCAGCATAATCCCGGCAAAGAGCGCCCCCACAAAGGGCGTGCCCCGCGCTGCCAGCGCATCCACCACCGGCTGCATGCAGCGGCTCACAATCGTTTGAAGCGTCGCTTCATCCACCCCGGGGGCTGGCGCAATCGCCCCCATGCCGCCCGTGTTTGGCCCCTGGTTGCCATCGAGCAGGCGTTTGTAGTCACGGGCGGGCGGCAGCGGCAGCAGCGTTTTGCCATCACAAAGCGCAATCACCGAGACCTCTGGCCCGCTCATGCGCTCCTCCAGCAGCAGCCGTTTGCCCGCAGGCGTCGCCGCCAGTTTTTTCACCGCCGCAACTGTGCCCGCCACATCGTCGGCCACCACCACGCCCTTGCCCAGGGCCAGCCCATCGGCCTTCACTACCCAGGGCCTGCCACTGCTGCTGGCAAACCCCGCCGCTTGCTCGGCATCATCAAACACATGGGCTTCGGCGGTTGGCACACCTACCGCCTGCATCAATTGTTTGGCAAAAGATTTGCTGCTTTCAATCTGAGCCGCAGCGGCGGTGGGGCCAAAGGCGGCAATCCCGGCTGCCTGGAAATGATCCACAATCCCATCGGCCAGTGGGTTGTCCGGCCCCACCACCAGCAGGTCAATCCGTTCCTGCTGCGCCACCCGCAACAGCGACTCGGCATTCTGCACCGGCAGCGGCACATTCTGGCCGTGGCGGGCGGTGCCGGTATTGCCTGGCACAATCAGCAGCCGTTCCAGCAGCGGCGAGCGGGCCATCTTCCAGGCTAGCGCATGCTCGCGCCCGCCGCCACCAACTAACAGTACACGCATATATTTTCCATCCTGCACTTGTTTCTCGTGAGGTGCAGTATAGCACAGGATGACTAATAATCTGCCCGTATGAAAGTGATGATCGCATGCTATTGGACAGCATGCAGCAGCCGACGTACAATTATTGTGAAATTTGTAACAAGCTAGAAAGAATTATCATGGCTGCAATGGAACAGCTGTTTGACCGCTACGACGTTCGTATTACCCGCTGGCTGGCCCGCCACAGCCTCACGCTCTTGCGGATTGGCCTGGGGATTGTCTTTTTGTGGTTTGGGGTACTCAAGTTCTTTCCCGGCCTCAGCCCGGCGCAAGACCTGGCGGCCCGCACGATCAGCGTGCTGAGCCTGGGTTTGGTGCCCGCCGCCGTAAGTCTGCCGGTGCTGGCGGCCTGGGAATGCCTGATCGGGATTGGACTCATCAGCGGGCGCTGGATGCGGGTAACGCTGCTCTTGCTGCTGCTGCAAATGACCGGGACGGTAATGCCGATTTTCTTCTTTCCAGGGGAAGTTTTCACATGGGTGCCCTTCGCGCCAACCCTGGAAGGGCAGTACATCATCAAAAATGTGGTACTGGTGGCGGCGGGC
>JALONX010000847.1 GCA_025454695.1 Chloroflexaceae bacterium | reverse complement strand
CGGGCGTGGCCGGGGCCACCACCTTTAGCCCAGGGGTGTGGATGAACCAGGCCTCGTTGGACTGGGAATGAAACGGCCCGCCCCGCAAGCCGCCGCCGCCCGGCGCACGAATGACGATTGGCACCGGCTGGTTCCAGCGGTAGTGATTCGTCGCTGCAAATTGCACAATCGAATCGAAGCCGCTGGAGATGAAGTCGGCGAACTGCATCTCGACCACGGGCCGAAAGCCCTGAAACGACATGCCAGTGGCCACGCTCACCATGCAGAGTTCGGTCATCGGCGTGTCAATCACTCGGTGTTCGCCAAACTCCTCTAGCAGTCCCTGCGTCACCTTAAAGGCCCCACCGTAGACGGCGATGTCCTCGCCCATCACCAGTACCCGCCGGTCGCGCTCCATCTCGTAGCGTAGCCCATCACGAATCGCTTCTAGATAGGTCATCGTGCGGGTGGTTGGCGCGTCAGCGGCCAGGGTTTTCACAGCGGTGTGAATGCCAGCGTCCCAGGTCATTGTATTCCTCGATTGTAGATTGCAGATTGCAGATTGCAGATTGGCTCGGACAACAGTCTACAATCTGCAATCTGCAATTAGACGGCATACACCCGCTCGGTCACGGTTTCCGGTGCTGGGTAGGGGCTGGCTTCGGCTTCGGACTGGGCGGCGTCAATTTCGGCCTCCACGCGGTTAATCAGGTCGGCCAAACCCGCGTCGTCGAGCAGGTCGTGCTCGCGCAGGTGGGCCTCGAAGCGTAGCAGCGGGTCTTTCTGCCGCCATTCGTCCAGCAGCGCGGGCGGCACATAGGCCATATTGTCGTGAATGGCGTGGCCGCGCATGCGCATGGTTTTGCATTCAATCAGGGTTGGCCCACCGCCGGCCCGCGCCCGGCCCACCGCCGCCACCGCCGCCTCATACACGGCCAGAATATCGTTGCCGTCTACCACCACGCCGGGGAAGCCGTAGCTAGCGGCCCGGTCGGCGATGTCGGTGATATTCATCTGGCGCGAGAGCGGCGTGGAGTAGGCGTACTGGTTGTTTTCGCAGATAAAGATCACCGGCAGGCGAAACACCGAGGCCCAGTTCATGGCCTCGTGGCAGAGGCCCTGGCTGCTGCTGCCGTCGCCAAACCAGGTCATGGCCACGCGGGCCTCGCCCTTGAGCGCAAAGGCGTGGGCCATCCCCACCGTCACTGGCATGGAGGCGGGCAAGTGGCTGATAAAGCCGCTGATACCCAGACTCATGTCGCCGATGCCATGCAGATTGCCATCGCGGCCTCGCGTCACGCCACCCTCGCGCCCCAGCACCTGGGCCAGAAAGCGCGGAACGGTGATGCCCCGCACTAGGTAGGCTCCCAGGTCGCGGTGCATGGGGGCTACCACATCGTCCGGCCCCAGGGCCAGGGCCGCCCCCACGCTAATGGCTTCGTGGCCCAGTTGCGAAAAGCAGCCGCCTGCGATTTTGCTCTGTTTGTGCAGGTTTTGCACCCGGTCATCAAGCTGGCGCGTGAGTCGCATCCAGTAGTGGGCGCGGGCCAGCCATGCAGGAGTTAGTTCCATAGGCGAAAACCGAGAACCGAGAACCCTGTAGGGACGAACCTTGTGTTCGCCCTCCGAGAACCAAAAAACGAATGATGAACAATGGAAATGCACCGCCGTCGGGGCACGGTTTCTGGCCCGCCCGCCATGCAACCGCCATGCAACCGCCATGCGGTTGGCGCTATTGTAGCACCAGTTGGTCCCGACATTGTTGGCGGGCAGGGCGTGGAAAAGGGCTACCTGATGCTGGTCAAAACCGAATCCTGCTGGTATACTGGCGGCGTTTTTCCCACCCGGTTTTGGAATAAGGAGCCTCCATGCGCGCTGGTTTCAGCCGTTTTATCCACGCCTTGCGCGATCTACCCGCCGCGCTGATTTTGCCCGCCTGGACGGCAGGGCTGCTGATTGTGCTGATTGGCTTTACCGGCTCGCTGGTGCTGACCGTGCCTGCCGCCAACGCCGCTGGACTCACGCCGGAACAACTCAGCTCCTGGGTCTGGGCGATCACCGTGGGCAGCGGCCTGGCCACCGTGACGCTCTCGCTGATCTACCGCCAGCCCGTGTTAACCGCATGGTCTACGCCGGGCCTGGCGCTGCTGGCCACCAGTTTAAGCGTCTACAGCCTGCCAGAAGCGGTTGGTGCCTATCTGCTGGTGGGCCTGGTGATAACGCTGCTCGGCGTCACCGGCCTGTTCGAGCGGGTGGTGCGGATCATTCCCCAGGGCGTGGCGCTGGCGGTGTTGGGCGGGCTGCTGCTGAAATATGGCCTGGCGCTCATCACGGGCGTGCAGGCTGACCCGCTGCTGGTGCTTGCGATTCTGGCGGCGTTTTTTGCCCTGCGCAAACTGGGCCTGCGGGTGCCCATTGCCGGGGCGCTGCTGGTGGGTTTTGCGGTGGCCGGGCTGCTCGGCCAGCTGCGGCTTGATGCAGTGCAGCTCACCCTGGCAGCACCGGTGGTGGTGTGGCCAGCATTTTCTCTGCGAGCGGCGGTGGGGCTGGCGCTGCCACTGCTCATTCTGGCGCTAGCGTCGCAGAATTTGCCGGGCTTTGCGGTGATGCGGGCAGCAGGCTATACGCCGCCGGTGCGCGGCTCGCTTATCGTGACCGGGCTGCTGAGCATGCTGCTGGCACCCATGCTCAACCACGGTCTCACGCTAGCCGCCATTACCGCCGCCATCGGCAACAGCCCCGAGGCCCACCCCGACCCGCAGCGCCGGTATGCGGCGGCGGTGGTAGCTGGTGTGCTGAAGATTGCGCTGGGGCTGTTTGGGGTGGCCATCGTCTCGCTGCTCACCGCCCTGCCGCCCCCGGTGGTGACGGCGGTTGCCGGGCTGGCCCTGGCAGGCACCATCGCCCAGTGCCTCAGTGGCGGGTTTGCCGAGACCGAAACTCGCGACGCCAGCCTCTGGGCGCTGCTCGTCACCGCCGCCGATGTGGCATTTTTTGGCATTGGCAGCGCGTTCTGGGGCTTTGTAGCGGGCGTTGGAGTCTACCTGCTGCTGCGGC
>JALONX010000121.1 GCA_025454695.1 Chloroflexaceae bacterium | reverse complement strand
CCGGCGGCTTCTGGGCCTAGATCGCCCGCCCGAATTGTCTCTCGCAAAGGCGCAAAGTACGCAAAGGGTTTACCCAATTCACATCTCTGCCCTACCTTCGCGAGCTTTGCGGCTTTGCGAGAGCTTCTGTCCGGTGTTTGGCTAGAGACGCGCCCCAAAATCGCCCGCCACGTCGCGCCAGACGCTGTGGATGTGGCGGCCACTATCGCGGGAGTTGTCGAACTCCAGCAGGAAGCCCGGCCCTTGCAGGCGGTAGTAGTGGGGCTGGCCCGGCGTGGTGCTGCCCGCCCAGCCAAAGCGCAGATTGTCGGCTCCAGCGTTTTGCACCAGGGCCAGCTGGTTCGCCGCCACCTCCGGCGGCATCACGCCAACATAGCTGTTGACAATCTCCATCAGCAGGTTCATTTGCGCTGGGCTGAGGCTGCTGGCAGGCAGGCCCACCGGCGCAAGCGGCGTGATCTGGCGGGCGTTGGTGGTAGCCAGGTTGGTCAGCGCATTCGGCTGAAAGATGGCTGTGGCACGGTCGGACTCACTGAGGGAGAGCAGTAGCTCGCGGGCGGCGTTCTCTTCCCGATCCATCAGGCGCACCCCGGCCCACTGGCCCTGCCGCCCTTGCGTGGGCACCACCCCCAGAAACAGCGGTGTCATGGTGATTGCACTATTGGCCAGGCTGGTGTTGATGGAGATGTGGTTGCCTTCAAAACGCCAGCCCCAGCCGCCCGCCGCGCCCGGCTCGCCAAAAATAGTCATGTAGTAGCGGCCCGGGTCGCGCCCCACTTCCACGTCTTGCAGCGCGATAATGTCCAGCACCTTGCGGAAGCCCACGTCGGTCAGGCCAGTTTGCAGCAGTGCTTCCGCCAGCTGGCGCTGCTCCGGCGACATGTCGCGCAGGGCCATGCCGTTGCGGGTGCGCGGCACCCAGTGCCAGTTGCGCCGCTCCTCGTCGCCATAGGCATAGCTGGCACCGGCCCGCTGCTCGGCAGTCAAGCCCGCCAGAAAGGCGCTGGCGGCCTGGGCCATGGCAGCAGCGCGGCTAGCCTGGCTCGCGTTCGAGCCAGCGGCGGCCTGCGTTGGCGCGGGTGCGGCCTGGGTTGGCGCGGGCAGGGCAGCCGTAGGTGCAATGGTGGTGGGCACAGCGGTAGCAACGTTGGCAGCGGGCGAACTGGCGCATGCAGCCAGCAGGGCGCTACCACCACCCAGGGCCAGCAGGCGCAACATGCGTCGGCGCGACAGAGGTTGTGAGTCCATACAATTTACTCCAGAGCGGTAATGATCTCTTTTTTGCCACAGAGGACACAGAGGCGACCAAACATAACACATTTCTCTTTATCATCATACCAGGTATAAGCAGAAACTGCGGCCAGCTATGCTAAATGTTTGATGAGACCCTGGCCCACTTGCTGCTATAAGTAGTGAGCGATTGGAGATGAGCAATGAGAGATTGGTGGTGGTAGGAGCGCGACGGTGTCCGCAAATGGTCTATTCTGTCAGCCTACATGGCACTTCTGCGTCCCTTCTTGTCCAATGTTTCTTCCTTCTCATCGTTCAATTCTCCATTCCTGCCCTCTGCGTGCTCGGCAGTACATAGTTGCAGCTTTGTGTTCTCTGTGCCTTTGTAGTTAAAAACCTCCGCGTTCTCCGCGCCTCCGCGGTAAAAAAGGAGCGAGCCATGTTGCGTGCGTTTGTGAATGACGACCTTGCCGATGAGGTGCGCTTAAAACCTGGTGAGCGCATTCTGTATGTGGTGCGCCGCCACCCCGTTATGCTGCTGCTGCGGCTGCTACCGCCGGTGCTGCTGTTGCTGCTGGCCGGGGGCCTGGCCTGGTTTCGCACCGTCGGCGGGCGCTTCTTCGTTGCCGATGCCACGAATTTGTTGCAATGGACATTGCTCGATGGGCTGCTACTGCTGCTGGTGCTGGCGCTGCTGGCGGGCTGGCGCACCATGGATCGGCGGGTGGAGCAGGTGCGGCGGGGCCGCCACGGCCTGATGGCGCTGGCGTTGGCACTGCTGCTGCTGCTCGGCTTTCGTATGCTTGGTGGGCGCATGTTTGTGATCGAGTCAGCGGCTAGCCGCCCAATGGATGGCTTTAACATTGTGCTGCTGCTGCTGGCGCTGGCTAGTGCGGTGGCAGCCGTATATACCTATGTAGACTGGAAGAATGACCAGTTGATTCTCACCAATCAGCGCATCCTTTCCGACAACGACCAGCCGCTGGTGCAACGGGTGCAGGAACAGCTGCCAGTGACGGCGGTGCAGAACGTGCTGGCGCGTACTAATTCCTATCTTGGCCACTGGTTTGGCTTTGGCACCATCACGGTGCAATCGGCCACAGCCAGCCACCGCATTGAGTTTCGGGCGGCCCAGAACCCCTTTGAGGCGCAGTCCCGCATGATGCAGGAGGTGCGGCGGCTGCGCAAAGAGTATAGCGTCGCCGAGCTGCAACGGCTGTTGAGTAACACGGTGTTTGAACGGCGGCCCATGCCAACCCGTGCTATGCCCCGCGTGGAGCGGGTGGCCTGGCGGCGTGGCCCGCTGCGGCGCTGGTTGCCCACCAACCCCGAGTTGGATGCAACCAGCGAGACCTACACATGGCGACGGCACTGGCTTTTTCTGGTGCGGGCGTTGTTGACGCCTGTTGCTACCCTGGTGGTGGCCTTACTGCTGGTGCTGGGCGGGGCCGAGGCCGGGTTGCTCACCGGCGCGGCCTACATCGGGCTGCTGGCACTGGTGCTGCTGCTCTTTCTGGGGTGGGCCGTGTGGGTGGTGGAAGATTACCTGAACGACCGCTATGTGCTGTCGCCCCAGAGTGTGGTAGATGTGGAAAAAAAGCCGTTTGGCCCCGAAAGCCGCCGCAGCGCCAGGCTCGACCGGCTGCAGAATGTTTATTTTCGCACCACCTTGCTGGGCCAGTTCCTGGGCTACGGCGATGTATGGCTAGAAACCGCTGGCTCCGGTGGGGCGTTTACCTTTTTCGGCGTGCCCGACCCCCGTGGCGTGGTGGCGACTATCAACGAATATCAAACCGTGTTTCGGCAGCGCGAAAAAGACAAAGACCTGGAAGCAACCCTGACCCTGCTCCGGCAGTATCATGCTGCTGTGGAGCAGGCGGCGGCATAGCCCCAGGTGCGGCCTTAGTCATACCTGCCCGTTATTACTCACCACGATTTGAGTGTATTTTGTTCTAAAAAGTGATGTTTAGTACAAATATGAAAAAAATGCCTTGACATACCTCTGCACTAAGTGCTACACTTCACAAATAGAGCTTTGTTCAACGTGTCCAGCCAGGGGGCTGGTCTAGTTGTGTCTCAGGGGTGGGAACGCCCGCTCCTACAGGTCAACGCCGGGAGGCTCGCTGTGGAACATTTCGAACTGCCGCCAGACGTAGTAATCCGGCGCTTGCCGCTTTACGCCCGCAGCCTGCGCTATCTTATTGATGAAGGAACGCTTTCTGTTTCTTCCCAGGAGCTAGGCGAACGCATTAATGTTACTGCCGCTCAGATTCGTAAGGATCTCTCCTACTTTGGTGAGTTTGGCAAACAGGGCATCGGCTACGATGTTGAGAAGCTCCTGGCGCACATCGAGCGTATTCTGGGGTTGCACCAGGAATGGCCAGTGGTGCTGGTGGGGGTTGGTCACCTGGGTCAGGCTATCGCCCGCTACGAAGGCTTCCATTCTAAAGGCCTGCGTATTGTGGCCCTGTTTGACAGCGACCCGGCCAAGGTGGGGCAGGAAGTAGCCGGGTTAACCATCCAACAAGACACCGACATCACCAGCGTAGTGCGCGAACACGATGTGCGGCTGGCAATTGTGGCCGTGCCTGCCACCCGCGCCCAGGATGTGACCGACTTGCTGGTGCAGGCGGGCGTGCGGGGCATCCTCAACTACGCCCCGATCATTGTGCAGGTGCCGGAGGCCGTCTGGGTGCGCTATATTGACCCGGTGGCCGTGCTCCACAGCATGACCTACTACCTGGCCCGCAACGAAGTTGGCCTTTTCACTTCGACCAACGGTAACGGTGTTCACTGACGCTCAAGCGATTGGAGACTAGTGATTAGAGACTCGTTGGCTCATTTCCTAATCTCCAATCGCTAACCTCCAATCTCCAATCTCTACTCCCCACTCGCTAACAACCGCCGCGCCTGGTCAGCATCGCGCTGAATCTGGGCGACCAGTTCAGCAATGCCGTTGAATTTCTGCTCGCCCCGCAGCCGGTGCAAAAAGGCGATGCGCAGCGTCTGACCATAGAGGTCGCCGCTCCAGTCCAACAGATGAGTCTCAACAGTGCGGTGCAGCCCGGCAAAGGTGGGCCGCACACCGATGTTGGTTACTGCTGGCAACCACGTGCTGCCGTGCAGCACTCGACTGGAGTAGACACCATTGGCGGGCAGCACATGCATCTGGTCAATCGCCAGGTTCGCCGTGGGGAAGCCAATTGTGCGCCCGCGCTTGTCGCCCTCCACCACCAGGCCCTGCAGGCTAAAGGCCCGCCCCAGCAGTGGTTGCACCCCTTCTACGTCGCCTTCCAGCAGCAGTTGCCGCACCCGTGACGAACTGACCGACCCGCTCGCCACCTCCACTTTGCGCACCGTGCCCACCGCGTAGCCAAGCCGGGTGCCGATCTCCATCAGCCGGGGAATGTCGCCCTCGCGGCCACGACCCATGGCAAAATCTTCGCCGACCCAGAGTTCCCGCAGCGGCAGCGCATGGCAAATCTGGCCCATGTAGGCTTCGGCGGGCGTGGCCATTGTTTCGCGGGTGAAGGGCGCTACCACCAGAACATCAGGGTTGAGCGCCCCAATCAGTTCTATCCGCTCCTCCAGACTCGTTAGCAAGTGCAGGGGCTGGTCGGGGCGAATGACGCTGTTGGGGTGGGGTTCCCATGTCAACACCGCGCTCACAAAACCAAGCTTTTTCGCCTGGTCAATCGCTGTGGTGATGAGTTGCTGATGGCCGAGGTGAACACCATCGAAGCGCCCGATGGTAAGCACAACGGAGCGGTCAGTCAGGGGTTGGTCAAGCGAACGGGCGACTTGCACAATATCCTCAATTCAAGCTGCGAACTGCGTAACTCAGCATCAGGCCAATATAACATAGTATGCACTATGTAGGCATGTTTTGCTGGCTTTTGTCTCCGGTCTCCCGTCTTCGGTCGCCATCACTCCACCTCCGGCATGGGCCGGTTGGCGATCTTCTGAAGTTCGTAGAGCTTCGTCAGCGCCTCTAGCGGCGTCAGTTCGTTGATGTTGAGTCGTTTGAGATATTCTACTACCGGATTGGGCGCAATATCAAACAGTGACAACTGGCCATTGGGCGCGGCTGGCTGCCCGCTGGCCTGCTTTCCGTTTGATGGAACACCATTTGCGCCACCGGTTAATACCGGGTTCTCGGTTCTGGGTTCTGGGTTCTGGCCTCCCCCCGCGTGCGGGGGGATTGAGGGGGGCGTTCTCGGTTCTCGCCGCTGCCCCTCCAGCTCCGCCAGCAACTCGCTGGCGCGGCGAATCACCGGACGCGGGATGCCCGCCAGTTCGGCCACATGAATACCGTAGGAGCGGTCGGCCCCGCCCTGCCGCAGTTCGTGCAGAAAGACGACGTGGCCTTCCTGCTCAATCGCTGCCATGTGGAAATTGCGCACCCTGGGCAGCAGCCCCTCCAGCGCAATCAGTTCGTGGTAGTGGGTGGCAAACAGGGTACGGCACTGCAAGCGCGGCTCGTTGTGAATATACTCAACTACTGCTCGAGCAATTGCCATACCATCGTAGGTGCTGGTGCCTCGGCCCACCTCATCGAGAATGATCAGGCTGCGGCGGGTACTTTGCAGCAGCAGCGCCGCCGTTTCGGTCATCTCCACCATAAAGGTGCTCTGACCGGTGGCAATGTCGTCTTGCGCACCGATGCGGGTGAAGATGCGATCCACCAGGCCCACTTCGGCCTCCTCGGCAGGCACAAACGCGCCGATCTGGGCCAGCAGCACGGTGAGTGCCACCTGCCGAAGCACGGTTGACTTCCCTGCCATGTTAGGGCCAGTGATCAGCAGCAGCTGCGACTCATCCGTGTCCAGGGCTACATCGTTGGGGATAAACTCCTCGTCCAGCACCTGCTCCACCACCGGGTGCCGCCCACCCACAATCCGCAGCCGTGTGCTATCGGTCAGGGTCGGGCGCACGTAGCGGCCCCGCACTGCCGCCTCGGCCAGCGCAGCGTAGACATCAATCCGAGCCACCGCCCGCGCTGCCGCCAGCAGCCGGGAGGTGTGGGCGGCAATCTCCTCGCAGATGCGGGCGAAGGCTTCCCGTTCCAACTCTAACAGGCGCAGTTTGGCGTTGTCCACCACCCGCTCATACTCTTTCAGTTCGCTGGTGATGTAGCGCTCCGCCCCCACCAGCGTCTGTTTGCGCTCATAATGGCTGGGCACCTGGTCGGCGTTGCTGCGAGAAACTTCGATGTAGTAGCCAAAAACGCTGTTATGGCTTACCTTGAGATTTTTAATGCCGGTGCGCGTCTTTTCCCGATCCTCCAGGCTGTCAATAAAGGCTTGAGCGTCGCGATTAGCCTTTACCAGCCCATCCATGCGCGGCTCGTAGCCAGGCCGAATGACGCGGCGGGGCTTTTCGCCGCCCTCGTCAGACTTGAGGTAGTTCGAGGCTCCCAGCAGCGCGGGCGGGTCATCATCCAACGCACGTTCCAGCAGGGCCAGCAGGTCGGCGCATGGGTCGAGGGAATGCGGAGTTGAGCATTGAGCATTGAGAGAGTCGTGTGTTGGTTCTATTGGTAGTGCGGACTTGAGTCCGCGTTCCTGGTTCTCGGGTTGGGCGAACACAAGGTTTGCCCCTACATCTTTCCCGGTTCTGGGTTGTGGGTTCTCGCTTCTAGGGTCTTCCTCGTCGCCAAACAGGTCATCGCTCGCCACACGGGGCGCAGGACGATTGACGATTGACGATTGACGATTGACGATTGACGATTGGCGAGTGCCCCTGCTCTCAGAAACTCTGCCTTCGGTCTCCGGTCTCCGGTCTCCGGTCTGCGGCACTCCGGTCTCCGGCCTGCCCTGAGCGAAGTCGAAGGGTCTTCCGTCCCCGGTCTGAGTCGCTCCGGTCTCCGGTCTCCGGTCTCCGGTCTCTTCAGCAATCAGCGTGGGCAGGGCCGAACCAGCGGCGGCGATGACGGCGGGCAAAGCACGCAAGGCCATGCGCAGCTGCACCAGGTCGCGGGGGGTGGCGGTTGTGGTGCCCTGGGCGATGCGGTTTACCGCCCGCTCCATGTCGCCCACCTCGCTCAGGGCCTGCCGCAGCGAGGCCCGCAGCATGCTGTCGTCCACACAGCAGGCCACGCCTTCCTGCCGTACATGCAACGCCGCCAGGTTCAGCAAGGGCTGAGAAACCCAGCGCCGCAGCAGGCGGGCACCCATAGGGCTGCGGGTGCGATCCAGCACGCCCACCAGCGAGCCTTTGGCCTTGCCGCTGCTGGTGCTTTCCAGCAGTTCCAGGTTGCGGCGGGTCTGGGGATCAAGAAACATGAAGCCGCCGGTGGTGTAGGCCCGCATGCTGGTGATCTGGCTGCTGCTGTTGCGCTGGGTTTCCTGAGCATATTGCAGCAGCGCCCCCGCCGCCCGCATTGCCAGCGGTTTGCCTTCCAGCCCGAAGCTGCCCAGCGAATGGGTGCGGAATTGCCGCAGCAGCGACTCACGGGCCGTGTCGGCGTCCCAACGCCATGTGGCCGTGGCGGTGACACGCCCGTTTGTCCAGCGGGCGGTGCTTTCCCGTTCCAGGCGGCGGGCAATGCGTTCGTGGGGCAGCAGGTGTTCGCGCTCGTCCTTGGTCATCGGGGCCAGATCCTGGCTCAGGCGGGCCGCGCCTGGCTCCATGCCTGGCAAACGCAGGGCTGGCTCGTCGGGAACCAGCACCTCGGCGGCCTGCAAGCGGGCAAGTTCGCCTTCAAACTGGGTGGCGGCCCGTTCGCCGTTAAATTCGGTGGCGGCAAACTCGCCCGTGCTGAGGTCGGCGTAGGCCAGGCCAATGCGCCCGTTCTCCGCCAGCACCGCCGCCAGATAGTTGTTCTGGCCCGTGGGCAGCAGCGAGGGGTCAACCAGCGTGCCCGGCGTGATGACGCGCACAATCTCGCGATGCACCATGGCGCTCTCGCGGGCGGTCTGCTCCAGCCCACCGGCATACACCGAACGGGGGCGGGTGTCGCTTTTGCTCGACTCGGTTTCACTCAGCTGTTCGGCGATGGCAATGCGGTAGCCCCGACTCACCAGCTCGGTAACGTAGCGTTCCACGGCGCGGTAGGGCATGCCCGCCATCGGCGCGTAGAGTTTCTGCTGCTCCTTGGGTTTGCTTTTGTCTACGGCGTAGTCTTTGCGGGTGAGGGTCACATCCATCAGCTCGGCGATGAGCTTGGCGTCATCATCAAAGGTTTCGTAGAAATCGCCAAAGCGGAAGAAGAGGATGGCACCGGGGGCCTGGGCCTTGAGTTTCTGGTATTGGCGATACCAGTTGTGCAATTCAAGTTTTGCCATGTGGTTACACTCCGATTTTCACGTACAGGCTCGTACCATTACAGAACGCAACAGCCTATTATAGCACAAATGGTCGCCGCTCTGGCAAATGAAAAGGGAGCTTTGCTGCGGATGCACCGCCACAGCAAAACTCCCTTTTCACGAGACACAGCACAGTGCTCACCACACACTGTACATTGCACGTAAGTGTAACCGTTGTAGGTCACCCATGTCCATGGTGAGCGTTACCGAAGTTCAACCGTACCAGTACCAGAACCCCACAGGACTATCGTTCGACATCCTTGAGGGTGAGTCCTTCGTCCTTCAAGGCCTTCAGCAGGCCCTTCTTTTCGATGGTGCGGAGGGCAGCAGCTGAGAGCCGCAGGCGCACCCAGCGGTTCTCTTCGGGCACAAAAATGCGGTGGTAGTGCAAATTCGGTTCCCACGAGCGGTTGGTGCGGCGCTTGGAGAACGACACATTGCGACCAAAAGAGGTTTTCCGTCCAGTTAAATCACACGCGCGGGCCATTGTTCAACTCCTTTTGTTGCTTATCCCTGTTTCTGTCGGTCGGCCCGCTCGGAGAATGCAGGCTGTTCCCGTTCCGCGCTGCTGTTGCCCCGTGTGTTGCGGCAGCGGGGGCAGCGGGTTGGCTCGTGGAGAAAGCCCTTGTCGGCAAAAAACTCCTGTTCGCCGGCCGTAAATATAAAGGTTGCGCCGCATGCGCGGCAGGTGAGCGGCATGTCTTTGTAGGGCATAGCGTTTGCTCCTGAAACCGTACCAGCTACAACGACAGGCCGGGTAGTGCAAGACACCAGCACACAGCGGCGGAAACTCCCATTTCGCGCCACAATAGATGATAATACAGGGTTGAACCCATCTTGTCAAACACACATGAGGGGTTAAGGGTTAGGGATTACGTACAACGCAAGATAATGTATCACACCACAATAACCCTTAACCCCTAATCCCTAACCCTTACTTCCCCGCCGCCGTGGGCAGGCCCTGGCTTTGCCATGCGTTGAAGCCACCTTTGAGCGCGACCACATTTTGGTAGCCCAGTTCCTGGAAGATCACCACTGCCCTGGCGCTGGCCGACTCATTGGGTTGGTCGCAATAGGTGATGATGGTAGCATCGGCGGGCAGGGCGCTGAGCTTCTCCGTCAAGTCGGCCTGGGTGATGGAAAGGGCATCGGTGATGTGGCCCGCAGCGTAGGCGCTGCCCGAGCGCACATCCACAAACACAGCCTTGCCGCCATCGGCCTGAGTCTTCGCTTCGGCGGCCTCAAGGCGCGGTGCAGCCGCAGCGGCGGCTTCGTCGCCATGCACATTTTCAGCGCCAGCGGCGGGAGCCTGGTTGGCCAGCGGGCCGCCCTGGGCCGGGGCAGCGGGCACGACGGGGGCGGCCTGGCCTGCATTGGCCGGGGCGGCGGGCGCGGCAGTTTGCGGCTGGGCGTTGAGGTTCAGCAGGAGCGCAACGAGCAGCGCCCCGCCAAGCAAGGCAATCGCCACGAGTATCAAGGTGAGCCGCGAACGGGCCGGTGTTTTCGCGGCAGCAGATTCCGGTTGAACAGCCATACATGTTCCTTTGTGAAACAAACAACGAATGTAGGCATTGTAGCGCGGTTGGGGCTGGTGTCAACAGGAATTGGCAGGCAAGAACCGAGAACCGAGAACCAAGAACCAAGAACCAAGAACCAAGAACCGAGAACCGTTGGCAGTTGGCAGTTGGCAGTTGGCAGATTGACGATTGATCCCGACAGAAACGCAGAGGCGCAGAGGCGCAGAGGCGCAGAGGGATTGTAGATTACGCATTACGGATTACGGATTACGCATCACGGCTTACGGATTACGCATCACAGCTTACGCATTACGCATTACGGATTACGCATTACGCATTACGCAGTACGCATCACGCCGCACGCTTCACGTTTCACGTTTCACGCTTCACGCTTCACACACTACCTCCTCATCCTCAACGGCCCGCCGCCCGAAGAGCGCCCTGGCGCTCTGCCACCCCTAGCATGGCGTACAGCTCGTCTAGCCTGCGGTTCAGCGTGCGCCGCGACCAGGCAAAGGCCTGGAGCAGCTGCGCGGTGTCGTCGCCGTTGACCAGCGCCAGCCAGAGCTGCCAATGCAGGGGCGACAACTGCCCCAGCCGCTGTGCCGTCTCCTCCTCATACGCTCTGGCCCGCTCCAGCAAATCCCTCGGCCAGGCCGTGCCATCGGTATCAAGGCGTTGCAGGTGGCGGAACAATTCTGGGGCGGGCAGCGCCTTATCAAGAAAGCCTGGCAAATGCAGGCGGGTAGCGGCACAGAGTTCCAGCGGGGTGGGGCGGAGCGTCCAGACCAGGGGGTTGAGGTCGGGGCGGGTGGTGTGGAGTTGATCGGCAAGGCAGAGACCGGGGCGAGTTTCTTCCAGGCGGCTCTCGATCAGCAGCAGTGCGCCCGGTGGGGCCAGGCTCGTCGGGTCACGGCTGGTGGCCAGCACCTCGGCCCCCAGGTGCTGCTGCAAAGCCACCTGGTAAAAGTCGGCGACATGGGGAAAATCAACCACGACAATCGGCTTCATTGCGTTTACCCTTTACCATTTTGGATTTTAGATTTTGGATTGGGCGAGGTTGCGTGAGGAAATGGTGCTGACTTTACCGTAGCAGGTTGTCTGGGGCTTTGTCAAATCGTCGGTGCTGGCGCACCTGTGCCAGAAAGGTGGTACAAAGAGGTCAGAAAGTTGGCACACGTGGGGCTTGATTTTCAAATCTGTAGAGGTTAAAGT
>JALONX010000846.1 GCA_025454695.1 Chloroflexaceae bacterium | reverse complement strand
CTCGTGCCCCAGATGCGCCCTCAGGAGCCGCGCCCCGACGATGGTGGCATCCTCATGCCGCTGCGAGAACGGGTGGTTGGCGGGTGAAGAAGTTATGAATTACGAATTATGAATTATGAGTACTTCAGAATAGGGTGTGTGCGGACATACATCCCGCTGGTGCTGCTGTTCGGCATGCTCCTCACCCTCATTCCCGCACCGCCCCCGGTTCGGGCTACCCCGCCGACCCCACAGGGGCTGCACATTACACGGCAGGATGACGGGCAACTCCTGCTTGAGTCGCCGGGCCGCTTCGCGCTGACGTTTGATGAGCAGGGCATCGCCGCCTGGCACGACCTGCGGCGCGACCCTCAGCGTGCCCGCAACCTGGTTCAGGCCGGGAAACCCCTGCTGGAACACCGCAGCGCTGAGGGCGCACTGCTGCAGGGCAATCTGAGTCTGGAAGATGCCAACCCGGTACGGGCCAGGCTACGTTGGGACGGAACAGTTGCCACCAGCGGTCAACCCTTCACCACGCGCTACAACGTCTGGGTCGGCGGGCAAATCGCCGTTGAAACCGCAAGCGACGAACCGATTCACACGACCTTGCAGCGTGACCCGAACGCAACCACCGGCGCAGCCCTGCAAGCGCTGCCGGGCACAGACTCACGGCAGCGCTACAAGCTTTTTCTGGATGCATGGACGGGGGAAGACAGCGGCTCACTGGCAGTTCAGCACGAGGACGGCGCAAGCGTGGCAGCCGCCCTTACGCCTGCCCTGCAAGCCAGCGGCCCGGCAGCCCTGGAACTGCACCTGCCCCCGGAGGCCGGGCTGCGCCAACCGGCCTTCAGCATCGCCAGCTGGCCCGGTTCTGAGCTAACCGTACAACGGGGCAGGCGTGTGCTGCTGCCCGGCCACGACTACCTGGCCCATTGGGATGAGTCCACAGGCGAGCTAACGGTGCAGTATTTACACCTGCTGCCCGCCAGCGCCACTGCCGCCGAGCACGCATTCACTCTGACGAACACGCCTCCGCCGCCAGTGCTGGCCCTGGGCATCGTGGGCCGCACGCTTGACGAGGATGGCCTGCTACTGGTGGATGCCAACATGCCCGACAACAGCGGTGCGCTCTCGCTGCTGGACACCTTTCGCATCCCCTACATCCAGTCGTCGCCCCGGCTGACGGTGGAGGCCGCCCTGAACGATGGCGCTGGCGTGGAATATGTGCTGAGCACCGGCGCAACTGCGCGGAGCTTCAGCCCGCCCCACCGGGCCGACTTCACCCTGCCCACGCCCGGCAACTACCGGCTGGATGCCTACATCCTCAACACCGATGGCTCCCGCCGCAGCAGCACGCCCGACGACAGCATCCCGGTGCTGAGCTACGGCCTGGTGCTGCTAGCTCTGGGTGACTCGATCACCGCCGGGGCCGAAGGCGATGCGGTGCGCCAGGGCGACCCCAACTACCCGGTGGATCGGGCCAGCCGCTCGCCCCACAGCAGCGCCGACGGACGCAACTTCTACCAGTACGACAACCGCAACCTGTATGGCACGGCTAACGCGGCCTTTCTGCGGAGCTACCAGCCGCGCCTGAACGACCTGCTGACAACATGCAGCCAGTTGCCGGTGTTTATTTTGAATGATGGCTATGGCGGCCTGCGCACCGCCCGCCAGGAACCGCTCGCGCCGCCCGGCACCGGCACAAATTTTAACAACGCCTACACCAAACGGGCCGCCTACAACGACCATATTGCGAAGCTGGGCGTGGGCCATGTGCTGCTGCAACTGGGCACCAACGACGCCAACGACGCCGTGGTCTGGAGCAGCATCAACCCCGACCCGTCCATCACCGACCCGAACCGCTGGGCGGGCGACCTGAAACTGCTGCTCGACGCCCTGCAAACGGCCAATCCCGGCTTGAGCATGTGGCTCGCCCGCATTCCCTGGCAGTCCGACAGTGCCGCCAACGCCGCCCAGACCGCCCGTTACAACGCGGTGATTCCCGGCATTGTGGAAGCGGAAAACATAGCGGAAAATCCGGTCTACCTCGGCCCGGCCTTCTACGAACTGTTTCAGACCGACCCAACGCTGCTCGCCGCCGACGGCTTTCATCCCAACCAGAACGGCTACGAGCGCATGGCCGACCTGTGGGCCGAAACGCTCTGCGCCCGCGCCCCCAGCCTGCTGCCGCCAGTGGTGTACCCGGTGTATTTGCCGGTGGTGACGCGGTGAAATTTCACCACAAAGCCACAGAGGACACAAAGGAATTGAGAAATGAGAGCCGAGAACCAGAAACCAAGAACCAAGAACCAGAAACTGAGCTAGATTACTCGTAACTCGTAACTCGTAACTCGTAACTTCCACCGTCTCTGCGTTGCCGGGTTCCTGGGGCTACTTCCGCACGAGGAAGACGAGTTCGCTGGCGAAGTCGAAGCGGGTGGCCTGCCAGCCCTCAGTTTCAACCAGGGCGATGAATTGGGTGGCGTAGTTGCTGGCCATGTGGCGGTTGCGCCCGCCCAGGCTGGCGGTGGGGAAGGAAACCAGCATGTGTTCGGCGTTGAGCGCCCGCAACAGATCGCGCCCGGCGTCGCGGCGCACCTGTTCCAGCACTGGCAGCGTTTTGAAGACAAAGGCCACGTCGGCCTGCTGGGGCGGTGGGGCGGCAATCACATCGCGGGCTTCGGCCACCCCCGCTACGCCGAGCAGCCCAAAGCACTGGTTGAGAAAGGTGGCCATGTCGCTGTAGAGGTCGCAGGCGCTGTAGTTCACCTCGGCTGGGAGGCCCATCCAGGGCCAGGCCAGCGGGTTGAGGCCACAGGCCACATCCAGCACGCTGCGCACCGGGGGCAAGGCGGCAAACAGGGTGGTGTAAAAGGTTTCCAGCACGGGCAGCCGCTCACGGGTGGAGGCGTGCTGGTTGAGCATAGTGCGGCAGGCAGCACGGAATTGTTCCGGCCCTTCGGCCTGGGCCGCCGCCAGCGTGGCGAACCAGGCGTCATACGGCGGACGTGAGTCCAGGTAGGCCCCGGCCACCTGGTGCAGCTTGTTCTTGCCAGTTCGCGCTCGCCAATGGTTGCAATCAGGTCGGCGCTCACATGGCGATATTTGGCGCTCTGCTGCACAGCGGCGATCAGTTCGTCAAGGGATGTGGGCATAATAATGCCACCGAAATGCATTCGTCGTTCAACAGGTTTCAACACGCCGATGAAGTCTTACAAAAAGAAGCGGACAAGATGTAGCTGCGCAATTATGAAGCTTTACAAATTATTTCAGCCACTAGACATCACGTAGTGGCGCGATAATGGAGTTTTACTTTTTAATCCGGCCACGCGGTACCTCCCTGGCCACCGAATGAATTCGGCGTCTGGAAGACTAAAACACGCTGATGAGTTTTAAGAAATTAAACGGGTATATTTGCTCGCCGTAGCCCTCAAGGGCGCGGCTTGAAGCTGCGAAGCCCACCTGCGCGGGCTA
>JALONX010000845.1 GCA_025454695.1 Chloroflexaceae bacterium | reverse complement strand
CAGGAGCTCTTCAGCCTGACGCAGCGCTGTGTGGCCGTGCTTGAAGCGGAGTATAAACCCCACGGCTTTAACCTGGGGATGAACCTGGGGAGCAGCGCAGGTGCAGGCATTGAAGCGCACCTGCACATGCACATTGTGCCCCGCTGGGGCGGCGACACGAACTTTATGCCGATTCTGGGGGGAATGAAGATAATCCCTGAGGCACTCGAACAGACGTATGGCCGGTTACAACCCTATTTTGCACAGTTGCTACAAGAATAGACTGTCAACTCAAGTTGGTGTTAATCAGATCAATGAGTCGTTCTACTTCAAACGGCTTTTGAATAATCACGGCCCCTTCGGCTTCTAAATCTGCAAACCAGGGCTTGCGGTTGAGCGCCGTCATCAAGATGATCGGAATACCATCGTCCTGCAGGCGGTCTTTAATCCGCTGAAACGCCTCCACACCGTCAAGGTTGGGCATCATAATGTCGCTCAGCACCAGGTTGGGCTGGGTTTTTGCCAGCAGTTCCAGCCCCATCAGGCCATCATTGGCAAGCAACACATCGTAGCCCGCATTGCGCAAGGCAAACTCAAGCACCGTTTGAAGGCCCAGGTCATCGTCCATAATAAAGATGAGACCTTTTGCTGTGTCCATACGTCTTCCCTATTGTTGGTTTGTGTGTAACCATTGTTGCAACGGGCCGATTATACCAGAGAAGTGGGTGACTATGTTACTATGTGCTGGTAGAAGCGGGTGTGTTATACTGATACCAGCGGCCCTATCAACCTGGCCTGCCCCGGGCATGGTTCAGGTTCTTGTGTTCCCTCGTTTATGCCTGGTTCGCTCCCGTATCAACGAGCGCACTGGTGTCCATCACATGCAATGACTATACCGTTGATTGAAAATTTACGCCGTGTTGACATGTTTCACGGCCTAAATGATGCAGAGTTGCTGCGGTTGGCGCGCATCTGCCGGGTGCGCCGAGTCGAAGCGGATACCGTTATCATGCAAGAGGGCGAAGAGGGCGATGAGTTGATGGTGATCCACGACGGCAGCGTGAAGGTATCGCTCCGTAGCCGTGGCAGTGACGGCACCGTTTCCGCCCATACGCTGACGATGCTGTATGGCGGGCAGTGTTTTGGTGAGATGGTGCTGCTTGGCTCGGCTACCCGCACCGCCACGGTGACGGCGGTTGCCCAGTGTGTGCTGTTGGTGATTAAAGAGCGCGATTTTAACGTGATTTGCGAGTCCAATCCGCGCATTGGCTACACCGTGATGCGCAATATTGCCAGCGAACTGGCCTTTAAGCTGCGTTCGGCAAACCTGCTGCTGCGGGGCGATATTCGCCTGCCCCATCTTGAGGTGTAGATCAAGCATTGATTGCTTCCTCTCCCCAGCCCCGTAGATCGCCATGATGCAACGTATTCTGGTTGTTGATGATGAGCCTGCCATTGGCGACGTGCTGCGTGAGCGGCTGGAGCGGGAAGGCTTTGGCGTGCGCGTGGTGGAACGGGGCGAGGCGGCTCTGGATGAACTGGCCCAGGCCCATTATGATCTGGTGCTGCTTGATGTGGGGCTGCCAGGGATAGATGGCTTTGAGGTGTTGCGCCAGCTGCGCGCCCGCAACTACGAATTGCCGGTGATTGTGCTTTCGGCCCGTGGCGACGAGATTGACCGGGTGGTGGGCCTGGAGCTTGGCGCCGATGACTATGTGGTGAAGCCCTTTTCGGTGCGGGAACTGGCGGCGCGAGTGCGGGTGCTGCTGCGCCGCACGGCGGAAGTGGCCCAACTGCGTGCCCGCCTGGCTTCCACCGTGGCCCCGCCTGCCCCCACAGCCCTCCAGCTCGACACGGTGCGCCGCCGGGCCACCTTCCACGAACAGCCCCTTGAGTTACGTCCTCGTGAATTCGATCTGCTAGCATTGCTTGCAGCCCACCCCGGCCAGGTGTTTTCCCGCGAGGCCCTGCTGCGCCAGGTGTGGGGCTACGACGAGTATGTGGACGTGCGCACGGTGGATGTGCATGTGCGCCGCCTGCGGGCCAAACTTGCCGCCATCGCCCCTGAGTCTCAGGTCATCCTCACCGAATGGGGCGTAGGCTACCGTTTAGCGGAAGAGTGATGCGTACTACGTACTGCGTAATCTCATCAAAGGAAATAAGGGAAATAGTTCTGAGTGCATCGTCGTAGTTTCCCTTATTTCCTTTATTTCCCTGGTGTAGACGGCTCTCAATTTTCAACTCTTAATTCTCAACTCGTTGGTGTTGGCGTGCCGGTTGGTGTGGGTGTCGCCTCGCTGGTTGGTGTGGGGCCGACCTCGGCGGGCTGAGTGGTGCTGCTGTTGGCAGCGGGCGTGCCGGTTGGTTCAGGGGTCGCAGATGGCACCACCGTGGCGACAATCGGCGTGCCGCTCAAAATGGGCGTTTCGGTGGGCGTGCCGGGTACGGCTGTCGCCGTTGGTGGCTCGGTGGGCGTGCGGGCTGGTGGCGGCGTGAGTGTCGCCGTCGGCGTGATGGTCGCCGTGGCCGTGGGCAATTCTAGCGTGCTGGTGACCGTTGGCGGCAAGGTTGGTTGTACTACCGTTGGGCTAGGCGGCGCAGCAGTTGGGCTGGCGGGTAAGCGTGTCGGCGTTGTCGCTTGCGTCGGCGTGAGTGTGGCGGTGGCAGCCAGCGTTGGCGTCAGCGTCGCCGTTGGCACGGTCGTCAGCGTCACGGTTGGCTCCAGCGTGACGCTCGCCGTCGCCGTCACAATCGGCCCGGTGAGTCCCGGGTCGCTGGTGGGCGGCGGCGCAGTGGCGGCCAGGGTCGGCGGCGGTGGTGGGGTTGGGGTTGGCGTTTCGGCGCTGCTCAGGTTGCCCTGCACCAGCACTACAATCAGCCCCAGCAGCAGCAGAACCAGCAGCCCGGCCCCTAGCATGCGTGGCGACAACCCCTGCCGTGGCGGTGGCGCAGCGGCCCACGGCTCTTCATCCACCAGGCCATCGTCGGCCAGTGGGGCCGGTGGCGGCGGGGCAGGCCGTGTGGCGGGGCGAACGGCCGGGCCGTTTCTGGGTGGCGCGGGCGGCGTCGGT
>JALONX010000844.1 GCA_025454695.1 Chloroflexaceae bacterium | reverse complement strand
CAGTAGGTTTCACGCAGCACGCAGCATGCAGCACGCAGTACGCAGTACGCAGCACGCAGTACGTTTCACGTTTCACGTTTCACGTTTCACGTTTCACGTTTCACGAGTCTGATCCTGGCTCTGGGTTACCGAGTCATTAAATCGCGGGCGATGAGGCGGGCGGCACTGTTTTGCCAGTTGTAGAGGGTGCGTTCGGGCACACTGTCGCGGAGCCAGCGCAGGGCCGCCACGGCTGCGCCGTCGAGGCCGTTGTGGCTGGCCCGCTGGCTGTAGGGCTTGAGACCGACCACATAGGGGAAATAGAGCGCGTTGTAGAAACGCCACTCGTCGGAGGTGCCGAAGTCATCGTTGCCCCGTGGCTTCAGCCGGGCGATACCTTCGGCCAGCAGGCCCTTGAGTTCTGCCGCCCGCTCCAGCGCATCGTCGGGGGCGTGGCGGGCGGCCAGCCGCATGCTCACGGCGGGAAGATGGGTCAGCGGGTTGGTGGCCAGCCGGGGCAGGTCACCATAGTGGCTGAGGGCACGGCGCACCAGGCGGGCAAATTCCGCCTCGTCCAGCTGGTTCGGGTCGGGTGATTCTTCCGTGCGGGGCAGAGCGCTGGCCACCTCCCGCAGCGCCGTGCGCTGTTCCTGCAAGCGGGGTTGGCGGGCAAACACCATGCGGTCAAGCAGGCTTGCCAGCGGGTCGGCCAGGGTTTGGGCAGCCACCGCCAGGGCCACCGTGGCGAAGAGCAGCGCCGCCAGGGTAAGGGGCGGCCCGGCTTGCAGCGCGAAGGCCAGGCCAATGGGGGCACCAAACAGCAGCGCCGCTACGCCCGCCCCCACGGCAGAACGGCTAATCTCCAGACGCAGGCTTTCGCCCTCGTCAAAGGCATCAAGCAGGGCAATCGCCAGGCCGAGCAGCACCAGATCAAGGCCGATGCCGAGCAGCGCCAGCAGCGGTGCTAGCCAGGCCAGCGGGAAGATCAGGGGGCCAAGGCCCAGCCCAAAAAAGAGCAGACTCACGGCCAGCAGGCCCCAGGTGCGCCGGTTGCGCTGCTGCCGAACCGACAGCGCCACCAGCACCGCGCCCGCTAGCAGCAGCAGCAGCAGCGGCAGCGCTACCCACATGGCACCATTGGGGAGCAGCGGACGCAACAGCAACCCGGCTAGCGTCAGCGGCACCACCACCCAGCGCCACAGCCCGTCGAGCCGCGGTCGGCGCGGATCGTCTTCTGGCAGCAGCAACACCAAAGCCCCCACCCAGCAGAGCGCGGGCAGCAGCACCAGCACCTCATAGAGCGCGGTGAGTCCAGCGTGAGCTAGCCCAAACTCGCGCAGGCCCACGACGACGATGGCCCCGGCATAGGCCAGCAGGCCGTAGGCGGCACGGCGCAGCAGCGGCTTGCGCAGGTTGCGCCCCAGCAGGTACAACCCCAGCCACCAGGCAACGCTAAATGCAGTTGTGTAGAGAAAGAGCATGAGTGAATACGGTGCTGCGTGCTACGTGACAATAGTGCTGAGTGCTGAGTGCTGAGTGCTGAGTGCTGAGTGCTGAGTGCTGAGTGGCGCATTACGGATTACGCATTACGCATTACGTTTCACGTTTCACTCTTCACGTTTCACGTTTCACGCAGTAAAGTTTACATTTCGCGTTACTGCCGCTCAAACTCCAACCAGCGGTATGTTACCACATTGGCCCGCAGGCATTCCTGCAGGGCGATGCCGCCTTCCACAAAGCTCTGCCAGAGCGGGTGAGAAAAGCCCAACCGCCCGCCGCCATGCACCAGCAGTTGGGCAAGTGGGGTGGGCAGCCGCAGCAGCCGCAGGTCGGGCGTGAGGTCGCGGTCGCTGACGAGGGTGAGTCCGTAAGGCTCGGCCAGAGCTGCCAGCTGCGGGGGCGATGCCAGGGCGGGCGCGTGCCAGCCGCGCTGAAAGGCCGCCAACCAGCGCTGCTCGTAGGAGTGCAACGGGCGCTCAACCCGAAAATCGTCGCAGAGCAGCAGCCGAGCACCGGGCCGCAACACCTGGGCTACCTGCTGCATGTAGCGAGCGGGATCGGGGGCGTGGGCCAGCGCCTCAATCGAAAAAGCAACATCCAGCGGCCCGGCCAGGGGCAGGTTCAGGTAGTCGGCTTCCAGAAAGGCGCACTGATCGTGCAAGCCGAAGCGCCGGGCCTGCGTCGCCGCCGTGCGGGCCTGCACACCGCTAATGGTGAGTCCAAGAGCCTGGTAGGGCAGCTTCAGGTGGCGGGCGAGAAAAAAGAGCGAGCCGCCCACGCCGCAGCCGAGGTCAGCCAGGCGCACCTGCCGCAGCTCGTCACGCTCAATCAGATGCTGCACCGCATGCAGCACCAGCCGGTTGGTGTAGTTCAACGCCTGAGGCAGGCTGGCGGCTCCTTCGGCCCACACCGCCCGGTGGATTGTCCAGGTGGGCTGGATACCGCCCAGCCGCACAAACCAGGGCGTGGCCTGGTTGTAGTAGCGGCGCAGTGCGCCAGCGGGCGTGGTGGGCGCAGTGACTAGCGGGTTCACAAGGGGTATTCGGCAAGGGTGCGGGTCTTCCCAGCGGACATGTACCAGTCGTTTTGCACCAGCTGCACGCCATGAACAACCGTGGTGCCTAGCTCGGACTCGCGGGCGGCGGCCAGCAATTCCACAAAGCGCCGGGGGTTGCGCAGGGGTGAGCGAAAACGCAGCAGCGTCATGTGGGCGGTGCGGATGCGGTAGCGTTGATCGAGGTCAGCGCCGAAGCCCGCAGCGGCGAGGGAGGAACGCAGCCGTTCGCGCAACTGCTCCAACCCATCGCCCACGGGAAAGCCCTGCACCAGCACAGCAGCAGGCGAGGCAGTGACGCCGCGAAAGACAATCTCGAACGGGGCGGCGTCAACGAGGGCGGTTTGCAGCACGGCCTGGTAGCGGGGCAGGCGTTCCAGGTAGCGTTCAATGTTGGGGTTGGCGGTGAAGAGACTCAGCACGGTGACATGCAGTTCGTGGGGTTGGTAGCAATACTGTTCCGGTTCAGCCTGGTTCAGGCTGTGCAGCAGGGCCTGGCAGCTGGCCTGCACCTCCGGCGAT
>JALONX010000120.1 GCA_025454695.1 Chloroflexaceae bacterium | reverse complement strand
GCTGATGTCGGGCTGCCGCACCTGAGGGTCATCTTTCGTGCGCAGATCGCGGGAAACGGTGCCCGCCTGGTTGCCGGTCAACTCGTTCACCACAGCGGCAAACTCCTTGATCGTAAACTCACCGGGGTTGCCAATATTCACCGGCTCAACTTCATCCGAATGGAGCAGGCGGTAGATACCCTCGATCAGGTCATCAACGTACTGGAAGCTACGAGTCTGCATGCCATCGCCGTAGAGCGTTAGCGGCTCGCCCTTCAGCGCCTGCTGAATGAAGTTGGGCACCACCCGCCCATCGCGCAGGCGCATGCGCGGGCCGTAGGTGTTAAAAATGCGTACAATCCGCGTTTCCACGCCGTGGTAGGTGTGGTAGGCCATCGTCATTGCCTCAGCAAAACGCTTGGCCTCGTCGTAGACCCCACGGGGGCCAATCGGGTTCACATGGCCGTAATAGGTTTCCGGCTGCGGATGCACCTGCGGGTCGCCATACACTTCCGAGGTGGAGGCGAGCAGAAAGCGGGCACCTTTGGCTTTGGCCAGGCCCAGAGCCTTGTGGGTGCCCAGCGCGCCCACCTTCAGCGTTTGAATCGGTAATTCCAGGTAGTCAATCGGCGAAGCGGGCGAGGCAAAATGTAAAATTGCATCAAGCGGCCCTTCAATAAAAATATAATTTGTTACATCGTGTTTAATAAATGAAAATTTTGGATTTCCCGCCAGGTGGGCGATGTTTGAGGTGTCGCCAGTAATGAGATTATCCATAGCAATAACCTCGTGGCCTTCATGCAAAAAGCGATCACTCAGATGTGAACCTAAAAACCCCGCCCCACCCGTGATAAGCACGCGCATGTGTTCCTCCAATTAGTGCAAAATACGTAATGCGTAAATATAAAGGGAAATGAGGGAAATAAGGGAAATGACGATGCCTTGTTTAGAACTATTTCCTTCATTTCCTGTATTTCCTATTCCGTTCCACGACTCATAACTCATAACTCATAACTCGTCACTTGTCAGTACGCTCCCCGCCCGCCCAGCACAGCGGGAATGGTCATCACCATAATGCGTACATCCATGCCGACCGACCAGTTTTCGGCATAATAAATGTCGAGCCGCACCAGTTCATCAAATGAAATATCGCTGCGACCCAGGGCCTGGCCCAGGCCGGTGAGTCCGGGCAGCACTTCCAGGCGGCGGTGGTGCCAGTGTTCATACTGGGCCACTTCGGCGGGCAGCGGCGGGCGCGGGCCAACCAGGCTCATCTCGCCCCGCAACACATTGAGCAGTTGGGGCAATTCATCCAGGCTGCTGCGGCGCAACCAGCCGCCCACCCTGGTGATGCGCGGGTCATTTTTCATCTTAAACAGCGGCCCGTCGGCCTCGTTCAGCGCCGCCAATTCGGCCTTGCGCTCTTCTGCATCCACCACCATGGTACGGAACTTGTAACAGAGAAAAGCCTTGCCATGTTTGCCCACCCGCTCCTGCTGAAACAGGGCCGGGCCAGGCGAATCGCGGCGGATGAGCCAGGCCAGCAGCAGGCCCAGCGGCAGCGTCAGCGGCAGACTCAGAATCACCAGTGCCACGTCCATCATGCGCTTCAGCACCAGGTTCCAGCCCTGCAACGAGACCTCTTTGGGCGTCACCAGGGGCACTCCGCTAATCTGCAACACATCAACTTTATCAAAACTGAGCTGATACAGGTCGGGCGCGATGTGGTATTCCAGACCCAGGCGGCGGCAGGTTTCCACCAGTTCGGGCAAACGCCCTTGTTCCCAGAAGGGCAGGGCGATAATCACCTGGTCTACCTTGCGTTCGCCAACCACGGACTCAAACGCCTCCAAACCGCCAGCGTAGTGGTAGATGCGCGTTTCCCGCTCCGATTGCAGCAAAGGGCGCTCATCGAGGTAGCCCACCAGATTGTAGCCCAGGCCCGGGCGGGCGGCGATGGTGTTCATCACCTCCTGGCCCAGGCCGGTGCCGCCAAGCACCAGCACCCGCTGCTGGCCAATGCCCCGGCTCCACAGCCAGTGGCGCGAGGCGATCCAGATCAGCCGCCATGTGCAAAGCAGCAACACAATATTGATTCCAGCCAGCGGAAAAATGAGCCGTGAATAGTAGAAGGGGCGATACAGAAATACCGCTACAATCAGCAGGGCGATGCCGGTGAGGGTACTGCTAACAATAATGCTCGCGTGGTCGAAGAGGCCAGCCCAGCGGGGCAAACGGTAGAGGCCCTTCATTTCAAACTGCACCGCCAGCAGCAGCACCAGCAGCAGGGTGATGGGGAAAAATGCAGCAAAGGTAACAAAGTTATCAGTGGCGACTTCCGTAAAAATAGGCTTAAACGCAGGCGGCCAGACAGCCACATAGCGCATCCAGTAGGCCAGGGCAAAGCCCGCAACAACGAGCAGTTGATCCCAGACTAATGTCGCGAGATGGACACCCCAACGACTCCGGCGACCCGTCGTTTTGCTCGACGGCCCCTCCAATGTTGGCCTGACAGCAGGGTGCAGGCTGCGATCCATACCTACTCCGAAACGAGCCTTGCGCAGTGGATACGAAGAGAAAACGGTCGCTTCTGGTTGCTCACCAGAAGCGACCGTTGATCATTCTACCATATTGGGGCACAGGGCAAGAGACGTGCGGCGATAATTGTTTGCGGCATTGCAAACGGGGTAAAAGAAAAAACCAACCCCAGCAGCTAATTTGCTGGCTCACCACGTGGATCGCTCGGCTCAGCAACCCCATTGGTTTGTGTGAAATGTTCAATCAATAGAGGAATAATGGGGGCTGCGGCCACCAGAATCATCAAGACGAGCAGGGTCAACCACAACATGCAACTTCTCCAACATGTACAGCAGACACGGCTACAACAGCATTACACAGCGTTGGTAATGCTCAGTACGGCGCTATCATACCATAGCTATCATACTAAAAAGCCAAAAGGGGCAAGTTTTAGGCCAGCACATGCTACAATTCATCGAGATGTCACCTTTTTGTCAGGTTTCTTTTGGCACAGTTGTAGGTTATGTCTACTAAGACTAATGCTGAACGGGTGTTCGTGCTGCTCTATAGCTTGCTTGCGCTATCTGCAACTGCCCGTTCGCGCATCAACTGATGATACAAGGCGGTTTTTCGGGCGAACCGCCGCTGCCCTACATCCTTTCCGCCGTCGCCGCAATAGTGTATAGTAGTTACATGGGTTGGCCTGCTGTGGGCAGCCACACGGCAGGACGACAGCTTTCGATGCCTGACTGCGTACTACGAACTGCGTATTGCGTACCAGGTTATTGCATTTTCATTGATAATTACGAATTACGCAGTACGCAATACGCAGTGCTACCATCAGAGAATAAAATTATGACCAAACAAAACCACGAAGACGATCCCCAGGATCGCTCAATTCTAGCGGGTCTCAACCGCTACGAACGCTTGATTGACAAACAGCTGGCCGATGCGATGGAGCGGGGGCTATTCGATAATCTGGAAGGCACAGGGAAGCCGCTGGAGTTTGCCGACGAGAGCAGCGTGCCGGAGGAGGAGCGGGTGGCCTACCGCATGTTGAAAAATGCCGGGTTTGCGCCGCCCTGGGTCGAAATTCGCCAGCAGATCACCGAGGAGGAGCAGAAGCTCCAGCACTGGCTCGAACGGGCCAACCGGCGCTGGCCCAATTGCAACAACGAGGAGCGCCAGAAGCTGCGCGATGACTATCAGACGGCGCTAAAGCATCTCAACCGGCTGATCACCAACTTCAACCTGACTGCGCCGCCCGTGGTGGGCCAGCTGCCGCTGCTGCAAGCCTGGCGCGAACTCAAAAAACTTGGCAGCTAGATTATTCACCGCAGAGACGCGAAGGGCACAGAGAGAACCAGATTTACCGTGGAGGGCGCGGAGCAAACGGAGAGTTTATGGTTCTTCATTCCTCTGTGTCCTCTGTGTCTTTGTGGCAAAAATCCTCCGCGCCCTCCGCAGTGAATAGTCTTACGCTGCGACTTTTTTGCTGCCCTCCTCGGTGCCTTCGGCGGCGTTGGCCAGACGGGCCACGGCTTCACGGGGCATCACCCGCCAGAAGCGACCCCGGTAGTCGTTCCAGTGGCTCAGAATTTCCTCGGCGTGGCTGCTACCCGTCAGCTCCATGTGCCGCCGGATGAGTCGCTGCAATTTGGTCTCGTCCTGGCTGCTGAGTCGATCCAGCTGCACGAGCTGGCTATTGTGGCAGCTCTCCAGGGTGCTGGCTTCATCCAGCACGTAGGCCACGCCGCCGGTCATGCCCGCACCAAAGTTGCGCCCGGTCTGCCCGAGCACCACCACCGTGCCGCCAGTCATGTATTCGCAGCCGTGGTCGCCCACGCCCTCCACCACCGCCGTCGCACCGCTGTTGCGCACCGCAAAGCGTTCGCCCGCTTGCCCGGCCACATACAGCTCGCCGCCGGTTGCGCCGTAAAGCAGGGTGTTGCCCGCAATCACATTTTCGTGCCAGGCGAAGCGCACCTTTTCGCCAGGGCGCACCACGATCACGCCGCCCGCCATGCCTTTGCCCACGTAGTCGTTGGCTTCGCCATACAGCGTCAGGTTCACGCCGGGGGCGTTGAAGGCTCCGAAGCTCTGGCCCGCACTGCCTCGTAGGGTGACGTTGATCGTGCCCACCGGCAGGCCCTTGTCGCCAAACAGCTGGCCAATCTCACCCGCAAGCCGCGCCCCCACCGAACGGTCACCGTTCACAACGGTGTAGTTCAGGTTTATCGGGCCGCGCCCGCTAAGGGCTGCCCGTGAGTCCCGCAGCAGCCGGTCGTTGAGGGTTTCGCCCGGCGGCAGCGGGTTGCGCTTGCCGTTGTGGCGAATATCGAACGAGCCAACCGCATGGGCCGCCCCAAGCACCGGCGTCAGGTCAAGCAAATCGGCGTTGGGCACCCCGCTTTTCACCTGCCGCAGCAGGTCGGTGCGACCAACCGCTTCTTCCAGCGTGCGCAAGCCAAGCGAGGCCAGTAGTTCGCGGATTTCCTGGGCGATGTAGCGCATAAACGCCATCACCATCTCGGGCTTGCCGGGGAACTTGGCCCGCAGGTCGGCCCGCTGGGTGGCAATGCCCACCGGGCATGTGTTGGCGTGGCAGGCCCGGGCCATAATGCAGCCTTCGGCCACCAGCGCCGCCGTGCCAAACGAGAACTCGTCGGCCCCCAGCAGGGCCGCAATCACCACATCGCGTCCGGTCTTCATGCCGCCGTCGGCCCGCAGGCGCACGCGCCCCCGCAACCCGTTCAGCACCAGAGTTTGCTGGGTTTCGGCCAGGCCCAACTCCCACGGAATACCCGCATTTTTAATGCTGCTCAGGGGTGAAGCGCCGGTGCCGCCGCTGTGCCCGCTAATCAGGATCAGATCGGCGTAACCTTTAGCCACACCAGCAGCGATTGTGCCGACGCCTGCCGTGGCCACCAGCTTCACCGAAACATTCGCGTTGGGGTTGGCCTGCTTCAGGTCGTAGATCAGCTGGGCCAGGTCTTCGATGCTGTAGATGTCGTGGTGGGGCGGCGGGCTGATCAGGGCTACACCAGGCACCGTGTGGCGAATGCGGGCGATCTCCTCGTTGACCTTGTGGCCGGGAAGCTGGCCACCTTCGCCGGGCTTGCTGCCCTGGGCCATCTTAATCTGCAACTCACTGGCACTGGCCAGGTAGGCGGGCGTCACGCCGAAGCGACCGGAGGCCACCTGCTTAATCTTACTGTTGCGCTCGTCGCGGTAGCGTTCGGGGGCCTCGCCGCCTTCGCCACTGTTGCTCATGCCGCCAATGCGGTTCATGGCAATCGAAAGGGTTTCGTGGGCTTCCAGGCTGGTGCTGCCGTGGCTCATCGCCGCCGTGCTGAAGCGCTTCACAATCGCCTCAATCGGCTCCACCTCGTTCAGCGGCACGGGCGGGCCAGCGGGCACAAACTCTAGCAAGTCGCGTGGTTCGGTGGGCGGGCGCTTATGCACCATGGCGGCATAACGCTGATACAGCCCGTAGCCCTCGGCAGAAAGTTCACCGTGGCTGTCGCCGTTCATGGCGTGTTTGCTCTGCACGGCGTGGTGCAGCGCATGCACCACCGAGGGGCTGAAGGCGTGGTATTCGCCGTCCTTCTTAAATTTGTAGAAGCCAGGGTGGGGCAAGTGAACGGTCTGCTCCAGGCCAAAGGCGCGGGCGTGGCGTGCCAGCATGTCGTGTTCAAGTTTGGTAAACGTGATACCGCCAATGCGCGAAGGTGTGCCAGTAAAGCACTCGTCCACCAGCTCCTGGGCTAGGCCCACGGCCTCAAAAATCTGGGCACCGCAGTAGCTGTCCAGGGTCGAAATACCCATCTTCGACATAACCTTGAGCAGGCCCTTGTCCAGGGCATAAATCACATGGTGTTCGGCCTCGTGCTCAATCGTGCGGGCACGGCCTTCGGCACCATCTGGCGCAGGTTTCGCCGTGTCGCTGACGTGGCGCTCCTTCACCTGCTCCCGATCCAGGGCAATGTGGCGGGCGCTGGCCAGGGCCAGGTAGGGGTTAATCGCCTCTGCGCCATAGCCCACCAGCGCCGCCAGATGATGCACTTCGCGCATCTCGCCAGTTTCCACCAGCAGGCTCAGCCTGGTGCGCCAGCCGGTGCGAATAAGATGGTGATGAACGGCGCTGGTGGCCAGCAGGGCGGGGATTGGCGCATGGTTCTCGTCCACACCCCGGTCGCTAATGATGAGGATGCTGGTTCCGGCCACCGCCGCCGCTTCTGCCTCGGCACAAAGCCGCCGAACGGCATCCCGCAGCGGCGACTCACTGGCGCTGCCAAGCGGCATCAGCGCGCTGATCGTAGCGGTTTTCAGCAGCGGGTCGCCGTTGTGGCGAATGGCATGCAGCTGCGCGTCGGTCAGTACCGGCGATTTCAGCACCAGCATGTGGGCATGTTCAGGCGTTTCGGCCAGGATGTTGTGGCGCTCGCCCAGGCCCACACTGAGCGACATCACCATCTCTTCCCGCAGTGAATCGATGGGCGGGTTGGTCACTTCGGCAAAGCGCTGCTTAAAGAACTGGAACAGCGGGCGGCCCAGTTCCCACTGCGAGAACACCGCCGTCGGCGTGTCGTCGCCCATCGAGCCGACTGGTTCCTGGCCGGTGGTGAGCATGGGCTTTAGCACCACATTCAGCTCTTCCGAGGTGTAGCCAAAGGCCATTTGCTGGGCCTGAAGATTGGCGATGCTCGCTGGTTCGCCATGCACGCCGTTGGTTGCTGTGGGCACAACGTCGTTTAGCGACTTAAGATGCTGGTGCAGCCAGCGTTCGTAGGGCTGGCGTTGTGCCAGTTCCAGCTTAATATCTTCGTTGGTGTAGAAGCGTCCGTTGATGGTGTCCACCGCAAGCATCTGGCCAGGGCCAAGCTTGCCCTTGTGCAAAATGCGGGCGTCGTCAATCGGCACGGTGCCCACTTCACTGCCGCTAATCACCAGGCCATCGGTAGTCACCAGGTAGCGGGCCGGGCGCAGGCCGTTGCGGTCAAGGGTGGTGCCCACAATCTGCCCATCAGAGAAGGTCAGCGCCGCCGGGCCGTCCCACGGCTCGGTGAGGCAGGCGTGATATTGGTAGAAGGCCCGCACCGCCGGGTGCATGTCGGGCACCTTTTCCCAGGCTTCCGGCACCAGCATCGCCATCACATGGCGAATGTCGCGTCCGCCCAGCACCAGCAGTTCCAGAGCATTGTCGAGCATGGTCGAGTCGCTGCCGTCCTCGTCCAGCACCGGTGCGATTGCGCCCACATCCATGTCGGGGAAGGCCAGGATTTTCTCACGGGCGTGCATCCAGTTTACATTGCCCTGGAGGGTGTTGATTTCGCCGTTGTGTGAAAGCATGCGGAAAGGTTGCGCCCGTTCCCAGGTGGGAAACGTGTTGGTGGAGTAGCGCTGGTGGTAGACGGCAATCGCGGTGACAAAGCTCGGGTCTTGCAGGTCGGGGAAGAAGGCGGCCAGATTCTTGCCAAGCATGAGTCCCTTGTACACTACGGTGCGGGAGGAAAGGGAGGGCACGTAGCTCTGCAAATTGTTCGCTTTACACTCAGCTTCAATCAACTTGCGGGCCACAAACAGCGTTCGCTCAAAGCGAGTGTCGTCCATACCCGTGCCGCGCCCTACAATCACCTGCCGAAACAGCGGCTTCGACTGTTGTGCCCGCGCACCCAGCACACTGTCGTCGGTGGGCACTTCACGCCAACCCAGCACCGGTAGCCCCCGTTCCCCCAGCACTCTGGCAATAATCGCGCAACTTGCGGCGGCAGCGGCCTGGTCGGTGGGAAGAAACAGCATGCCCACGGCCAGGTCTTCTGCTTTTGCCTGCACACCCTGGCGCTCCAGTTCGCGCAGCAGCAGCGCCCGAGGCACCTGCGTCATCACCCCTGCGCCGTCGCCAGTTTTGCCGTCATCGGCCACGGCACCCCGGTGGGCCAGGTTGCACAACGAGGTCAGGGCCATCGAAAGAATGGCGTGGCTCTGCTGGCCGCTGATCTGGGCCACAAAGCCAATGCCACAGCCATCGTGTTCAAACCAGGGATCATACAGGGTGTTGTGCAAAATACTCTGGGGAGGGATCTTCATCGTGCTGTCCTTCATCTCGTTCGTTATCTGGCTATACGAAAACACCCGCCCGTAGCCTCAGCAGCGAGGTTCGGGCGGGCGTCATTGCACCGTTCGCACATGTACCAGGAAAAGGTCTATTAAGAACCTACCGTTGACAACAGTAGGGTTCGTTCAGCCGTCACAGCTTATAACAAGCTCTGTGGTACCGCGATGCTGGTAGGCAATCATTGCCATACCAACAGGCCACCGTGGGCTGCATCGAGCGCGATTCAGAAAGCACAAAATAATGGTGGGATAGCCGAACCAGCGACTCGCTTTATTTAGCATCTCACGTGCCGTGGTTGTGCGACACGGAAACATTAACGAGGAGTTAAGCCACTACGTTCAACTATTAAGACTATACAATAGGTGCCTAATATTTGTCAAGGTCGAATTGGATAAAAAGTACAAGGTGAGATGAATAGATTGCAACAAAACGTCGCTTCCCGCCCTTCATACGTCAAAAAAGGCCAGTACAGGGTACTTTCAGGGGAATCATAACGGGGCACAAACACACATCATGTGCTTGTGCCCCGTTAAAAAACGCGGCCAAAGGTGCGTGAGTACGACGGCTACTTGCAGTTGGTACCAGGCTGTGGTTGCCCGGCACAGGTCGTGTCGGCGTTGGCCTGCTCGGGCCAGGCCGACATATTCCCTGCCCAGTCACGGGCGCGCACCCGGAAGCCGAAGTGTTTGCCTTCGTCGGGGCCAAACCATGCGCCCTTGTCGGCGGTATTCGTCTTCCAGTTCGTCCAGCCGCCATCGGGCAGCAGCCGCACCTGCACGTCATACGACGCAACGCCGCTCACGTCGTCGTCACCACCCCACTGCACAAAGTAGCCATTATCGCGGCGGGTGATGCCGGTGACCTTCACCGACGGCGGCGCTTTGTCGGCCCGAGGCACCCAGACCACCGCATCGAAGCGCACGGCACGGCCATTGTCAATCGCCACATCCGAAAGTTCGACCTTTGGCGACGACTCACCCCCAACGTGGTAGACCCCGAGCGAGGCCCAGGATCCCGCGCTCGAAAATTGGTCAAGCACCACCTCCGTCACCGCTCCATCATGCGTCACGCGATAGCGTGCGCCGGTGGTGGCATCGGTTCGGCCACAGCCCGGGATGAAGGCTTTGACTTCGTAGAAGCCGGGTTGCGGTAGTTTTGGTGCCCAGGTAGCGTTATTCTCGCTCTGCGCGGCATCAGTGGTTGAAAACGTCCAGGCATGGCTATTGCCCACGCCACAGTTGGCACTATACCAGGTCTTCAAGGCGTTGGCGCTATAGCCCTGGCCACCATTGTCCACAGCAATTGCGCCTTCCTCAATGGCGGACGTGGCCAGACTCACGGGCGTCACCGCGCCACGGGGGCCAGGGTCAGCTCCCTGCCAGAGGAAGGTGACCTCGACATAGTCGTTGTCAATCATCCCCAGGTCATCCCAAAAGGTGCCGTCGGCGATGTCAATGCCATTGGGATGCTGAATGCGCCGCCCAAACTCATCACGCCCATTGTTGTAGCCATAGTGGTACGCCGCATGGGCCATCGGCATGCCAATGGGCAAGTCGCTATACTTGCGTTCCGGCGACCAGTAGTCATCTGTTGTATTCCAGGGGCCTACATCCCAAACGGGAACCACGACGGAGCGACCCTTGTAAGTCAGGCGTACAGAGAATTGGTCGGTGCCACGGGGGGAAAGGGCGCGCCAGGACGGTAGAGCCACAAAGCGGTCACGCGGTTGGATGATATGGCCATTGGCCGTTCGATAACCAACCAGGCCCTGGCGGGTGGCAAAAATGGTGTAGGTTGGGGCAACAGCTTGTGCTGCCGGCGCAGCAGTCGGTGCAGCATGCACCTGAGCAGTGGTCACGGTTAGCAACAACAGGGCTACCAGACCAATCGTGCGTCTCCACGATAACATATACAGTTATAAACTCCTTATCGCCTGTAACCCCTGACCAACATGAAACATGGAGCATCGTGAACATGTAGAAACGATGATGCTCCCATGCAGGCCAGCAATGCACCTGGGGCAGCTGCAATGCTGCCGGGGCACGTTGGGCGTCGGCGTGCGAACAACACAGGCTTTCAAGCTGAAACGTTTAGCTGAGCGTATTCCGGCGCAGCACCACTCAACATGGAGGTGTGACGAACAAGATGTATATGCGCCGAGTCCTGTGTTCTTCCGCGTGCGAATAACGATTACCACACGATACAGGGCCAGTGTATCACGGTGAGCCAGTGCCTCCTTTCACGGTCAGGTTGGAAAGCGAAGCGACTGCGGCAATCCAGACCGGTCCGGCGTTTAATGCTATCTCAGCGCCGGTCGAGTCATAGAAGCGCAGGGGGGTATACCCGGCATCTTTGCGCCAGGTTGCTTCACGCATGGCTCCATCAAGAAACACCCGTGCCGCACCTTCGCCGAGCACCTGCACGTCCAGTCGTCCCTTGGGATCATTAGGTATTGGTGCTTCGTCCACTTCCATAACAACGATATTCTTGAACCAGAGTTGGTCGCCCGTCAAATTATCAATTTCTGGGCCACGAGCGCCTAAGCGCAGGTAGCCATTGGTACGGGCATCATAACTCCATCCGACTGGCTGATCCTGATAGATGAAGAAGTAGCTAAGTTGCTGTTCCGCCGGGCGCTGCGAGGGCGAGGCATCAAGCTTAAACAGAAAGCCCTGCTCACTCGTGTCCATCGTGGTCGGGTTCCCCTCGATCACATA
>JALONX010000843.1 GCA_025454695.1 Chloroflexaceae bacterium | reverse complement strand
GCAACTATGGCTCATGCTGCTGCGATGTAAGTATTTTCACATAGTAAATTTTGCGAACCTTTGCGTGCAAATTTGCTTTTCAGCCTTCTTAAAAACTTCACATGCATTTATTTGTTTCTTAACATCAGGTTAACAGCCCTGGTTTATTCTTGTTGTGTAAGCGCTTACACAGAGAGTCATAAGATGACTAGTCGCCAAAATATGCTCCGGGTTGCGGAACTCGCCCAGGTCTCCATTGCTACCGTCTCACGGGTGATCAACAGCCCGGACAAAGTTTCGCCCGAAACGCGCCAGCGGGTGCTGGGGGTGATGCAGCAGCTCAACTATACCTACAACGTCCTGGCGGGCAGCCTCACCCGGCAGCGCAGCATGACCCTGGGGCTGATTGTGCCGACGATCACCAACCCAATTTTTGCCGAGTCCACGCGGGGAGTGCAAGAACGGGCAGCTCGGCAGGGCTACACCCTGCTGATCGGTAATTCCGATTATCAGGCAGACGAGGAGGCCCGCCTTGTGCGCACGTTTCGGCAACATCGGGTGGACGGCATGATTGTCACGTCGTCGCACCCGGACAGCCCGGCGCTGCTAGAAGCGCAGCGGGCCGGGGTGCCGGTGGTGCTGACCTATTCATCTCGCCTGCGTTCGCCACTGCCGTCGGTGGGGGTAGACAACCAGGCCGCTGCCGCCGAAGCCGTCGGCTACCTTATCCGGCTGGGGCACACCCGCATCGCTATGCTGGCGGGCACATTCCAATCGTCCGACCGTAGCTATGCGCGTTACCTTGGCTACAACGCAGCCCTGGCTGCCCACGGCCTGCCCCGCGACCCGGCGCTGCTGCTGGAGGTGCCCTACGCGCCGGAAGCGGGCGCGAATGGTTTGCTGCGCCTGCTCGACCAGCCCGGCCCGCCGACGGCCCTGTTCTGTTCCAATGACATCCTGGCCTTTGGGGCTTTGCGGGCGGCCCTGGATCGGGGTCTCAGCATCCCTGGCGATCTTTCTATTATCGGTTTTGACGACAGCCCGATGGCTGCCCTGACCAACCCACGCCTGACCACGGTTGCTCAACCGGCCTACGCCATGGGCGAACGGGCCTGCGATATGGTGCTGGCGCTGGTTGCAGGCACGCCGCCGGAAACGACCGCGCTTGTTTTACCAACAAGCCTACAAATGCGTGAAACGACGGGTGCGCCACCACCCCATGTGGCTGCCACCCACCAGCTCACCTGAACAAAGGAGACCATATGCGTCGATTCGTGTTTCCCCTTGTGCTGACGCTGGTCAGCATGCTTGTGGCGGCCTGTGGCGCGGCCCCTGCCGCTCCAGCTTCCGCCCCAACCGCCGCTCAGTCGGCGCAGGCTACCGCCGCGCCCGCCGCTGCGGTGGTGGCAACGGCGGCTCCGGCTGCCCCTGGCACCATTGTGGTCTACAACACGCCGCCCGAATGGGCCAACTGGGGCACTGTGCTGAAAGAATTCCAGACCAGCAGCGGTGTTACCATCCCGCCCGACAACAAAAACAGCGGCCAGACCCTGGCTCAGCTGGTGGCCGAGCAGGATCGGCCTGTGGCTGATGCGGCCTACTTCGGCGTGACCTTCGGCATTGAGGCCACCGAGCGAGGGCTATTGACCGCTTATAAGCCCGCCAACTTCGACGCCATTCCCGCCGAACTGAAGGACGCCGAGGGGCGCTGGTTCGCTATTCATACCGGCACAGTGGCCTTTATTGTCAACACGCAGGCCCTGGGCAGCACGCCAGTGCCCCAGTCGTGGGCCGACCTGCTGAAGCCCGAGTATAGGGGCAAAATCGGGCTGCTGGATCCTTCATCGGCCTTTATTGGCTATGCGGCGGCGACGGCGGCCAACCTGGCCCTGGGCGGCTCGCTGGAGAACTGGGATCCGGCGGTAAACTACTTCACCCAGCTCAAGCAGCAGGATTTGATCATCCCCAAGCAAACGGCCACGCCCCGCGTGTTGTCGGGCGAAATCCCGATTTTGATTGACACCGACTTCAACGGCTACCGGCTGAAGTACCGCGACAACGGCCCGATTGAGGTGGTGATACCACAGGAAGGCAGCCTGACCATTCCTTACGTCATCGGCCTGGTGAACAACGGCCCGAACCCGGAACAGGGCCGCAAGCTGCTGGACTATGTGCTTTCCGACGAGGGGCAGCGGCTGTGGGCCGATGGCTTTGTGCGGCCCATCCGGGCTGAACTGATGAGCGCGGAAACCCAGGCCAGGTTCCTGCCCGCCAGCGACTATGCCCGCGCCAGAGCGGTGAACTACCAGCAAATGGCCACCGCTCAGGCAGCCTTCACCGAGCGCTGGACGAAGGACGTTGCGCCGTAGGAAGGGAACACGATTGCCACCGCGACCAGCGCTTCCGTGAAGATGACACGGCGCTGGTCGCGGTGATGCACAGCAGAAACACGGCCATGGGCCAGCGAACCAGTAACCTCTCAACCACTTCCCGCATATCTGCCTTGCCGCCCGACTTGCTGCGGGCCGGACTGTTGCTGCTGCCGCTGCTGGTGGTTGTGGTGGCCCTGCTCTTGATTCCGCTGGCGGTACTGGTGGGCATGGGCCTGCGCGGTGCCGACGGCGCACTCACCTTGAATAACTACCTGGCCGTCTTCACCAACCCGCGCTACCGGGCCGGGCTGCTCACCAGCCTGGCCCTGGCTGCCAGCGTGAGTGCGGCTACGCTGGCGGGCAGCCTGGCCCTGGCCTACACCCTCGTGCGCGACCGGTTGCCGGGCACGGCGCTGGTGCGGGCGGCGCTGACATTTCCGCTCTCGTTTCCGGGGATTGTGGTCGGCTTTATGGCCATTATTCTGTTTGGCCGCACCGGCGTGGTGCCAAACCTCACCGAGCAGCTGGTGGGCATGCGCCTGGGGCAGATCGCCTACACCCTGCCAGGGCTGTTTCTGGCCTACCTCTATTTTGAGCTGCCCCGCATCACGCTCACGCTGAGTGAGGCCCTGGAACAGGTAGACCTGCGCTACGAAGCGGCAGCCCGTAGCCTGGGAGCCAACCCCTGGCAGGTGCTGACGCTGGTG
>JALONX010000842.1 GCA_025454695.1 Chloroflexaceae bacterium | reverse complement strand
ACTCGTCACTCGTCACTCGCCAATGCCATTAATTGACCTCCATATCCATACCACCGCCACGCCCCACCACTCCACCTGGGAGCCAGCGGCCCTGGCCACCCATGCAGCCGCCCACGGCTATGCCGCCATTGCCGCCACCGACCACAACAGCACCGCCAACGTCGCCGCGTTGCAGGCGGCGGGGGCGCGGCACGGCCTGCGCGTCATCTCTGGCGTTGAGCTTGACAGCGCCTTCAACGGCAAGCTGTGGCATACGCTGCTCTACGCTGCGCCGCCGGAGGCAGCGGAGCTGCTGGCGCTGTGCGCGGCGGTGTTTCAGCGCAATGCCGCCGATGCTCAGGCGCTGATCGCCGGGCTGCCGGGCCTTGGCTTCGCCCTGCCAGACTTTGGTGCATGGCAGCGCCCGCCCAACGTGGCCGATGTTGCCACTGCCCTGGCTCAGCACAACCAGCTGCCGGGGCGCGTGCCGGGCGAACACGACGAAGAGGTGGGCATGCGCTTTCTGCTCACCCAGCTGCCTGGCGCATACAACCCGGTGGGTGTGGATGAGGTGATCGGCGTGGCTCATCGGCTGGGGGGCGTGGCGGTGCTGGCCCACCCTGGCCGTAGCAAAGGCATCTACGCTGTGCCCGCCACTGCCGAGGATATTGGGGCGATGGTAGAAGCCGGGCTGGACGGGATTGAAGTTTACTACCCCAGCCATAGCCCCGCCCAGCAAGCCTGGCTGTTGGAGCAGGCCCAGCGCCACGGCCTGCTGGTGAGCGGCGGCTCGGACTCACACCACCCCCACCAGCCCCTGGCCACATGGGACGCGGCGCTGGTGGCGGCGCTGCTCGAGAAAGTATGAATGATGATGTATGAGGTATGAAGGCTCGTTGATACTCACAGAGATGGCAGCGCAGGTTTGGAATGCGGCAGCACGGCTGCCGCGCGCAAGCATGGCTTGCGCATTCCATAAATTGGTATGCCAATCTTATGCAGCAGTACAGCTACAGCTTTGTGCCTTTGTGAGAGATTCTGTTTTACGGCTTTGCGTTACAATAGTGCAAATCGTTTTAGTGATGAGGTGTTATGACCGTTCAACAAACTGCTCAGGCCATTCGCACAGAAGCGAACAAAGTGCTGGTGGGCCAGGAAGAGCCTTTTGCCCTGCTGCTGGTGGCGCTGCTCAGTGGCGGCCATGTGCTGCTGGAAGGGGTGCCGGGCACGGCCAAAACGCTGATGGCTAAAACCCTGGCTCAGCTGGTGCAGGCCGAGTTTAAGCGCGTGCAGTTCACCCCCGACCTGATGCCCTCCGACGTGGTTGGCACGCAGGTGTATGAGATGGGTACAGGCCAGTTTCACCTGCGCAAAGGCCCCATCTTCACCCAGGTGCTGCTTGGCGATGAGATCAACCGCGCCCCGGCCAAAACCCAGAGTGCCCTGCTGGAAGCCATGGAGGAGCGCCAGGTGACGATTGAGGGCCAGCGGTTGCCGCTACCGGAGCCGTTTTTTGTGCTGGCGACCCAGAACCCGGTGGAGTACGAAGGAACCTATCCCCTGCCCGAGGCCCAACTCGACCGCTTTTTGTTTAAAATTCAAGTGGAGTACGCCCCTCAGCCGGTGGAGGTGGAGGTGCTGCGCCGCTACCATCGGGGCTTTGATGCCCGGCAGCTCAACCAATCTGGGCTGCGGGCGGTGGTGACGCCCGAGGCGCTGGCGGCCTGCCGGGAGGAAATTCGCGGCGTGCAGGTGGATGACGGCATTCTGAACTACATCGCCAACATTGCCCAGGAGAGCCGCAAAAGTCTCGACCTGGTGTTGGGCGGCTCGCCCCGTGCTAGCATTGCCCTGCTGCTCACCAGCAAAGCCTACGCTGCCATGCAGGGGCGAGCCTACGTGGTGCCGGACGACGTGAAATCCCTGGTGCGTCCGGTCTACCGCCACCGCATCATCCTCAAGCCAGAGGCCGAGGTGGAAGGGCTGAACGCCGACACCGCCATCGGGCGCATTCTGGCCCGGGTGGAAGTGCCTCGTTGACACCTACTGCGTACTGCGTACTGCGTAAAGTCAGAGTGATATTTCTGGTTACGTATTACGCAGTACGCACTACGCAGTACGTAGTTACTCCTCTTCCACCTCCCCCGTCCGCCCAGCCAGTTCGCGGTCAACCATGAGCAGGCCGACGCCGCTGCCGCCCGCCATTTGCAGCATGGCAATCACGTCGGAGGCGTTCTTTTCTTCTTCCACCTGCTCGTTGATGTACCACTGCATCAGCACCTGGGTTGAAGGATCGTACTCCTTCTGCGAGAGTTGGTAGATGCGATGGATGGAAGCGGTCACCTTGCGCTCGTGTTCCAGCGTCTTCGTAAACACATCCAACGGCGACTCAAACTCGATCTGGGGTTGGGGCAGGCCCTGAAGAATCACCCGTGCGCCCCGGTCATTCATAAAATCAATCAGCTTCAGGGCATGGGCACGCTCTTCTTCGCTTTGCAACCGCATCCAGTGGGCACAGCCCGGCAGGTTTGCTTCCTCACAATAGATTGACATGGCGAGGTAGGCGTGGGAGGCCATCAATTCCAACTTGATCTGCTCGTTGATTGCGTCCTGAATGGTCTGATTCACGGTGGGTTCCTTTCTTTGGGTCGAATTCCGAGGCGACGAGGCTGGGGTGCGTTCCATTTCACATGGTAACTGAAGAATGGACAGAGGGCAAGTACATTTTGGCATAACCCATGGTAGACTGACATATCGGCATAGTTTTTTCTTGAGAAAAGGACGTAGGTTGTGCCACACACGAACAAACATCATTCTGTTGTTGCTGCCGTTTGCGAAAAACCGCTGCTGCGGGGCTGGTCGCATGCTACTGCTGCTTTTGCCGCCGTTGGCATCACGGTGCTGCTGCTGACGCAAACCTGGCATAACCTCTCGTTATGGCTGGCGCTGCTTATTTTTGGTGTGACGAAGATATTGCTCTATGCAGTGAGCGCGATTTTCCACATTGGCAACTGGCGCGGGCGGCTGTATCAACTGTTACACACCTTCGATTTCGCCAATATTTTTCTGTTTATCGCCGGG
>JALONX010000119.1 GCA_025454695.1 Chloroflexaceae bacterium | reverse complement strand
GCCGCCAGCGCCTGCTGCACCTGCTGGCGCAAAGCAGGCGTAATCGGCACCGCCGTCGCCTTTCGCAACGGAATGCTATACAAAAAGCCACGTTTCACCGGCAAGCCCCACGCCTCTTCCAGCAACATGGCATAGGCCGCCAGCTGGCGCTTAAAATGGCTCTGGTTGATGGACTCACTATCCTTATATTCCACCACAATCGCCTCGGCCCCAGGGCTGGCCCGCTCTGGCACCGCAATCGCCAGGTCGAGCCGCCCGCGCATGTTCAGCCGCTCGGAAGCCAAAAACAGGTCGCTCACCCGCTCGCCAGCCGCCAGCCCATAGGTGCGCAACGAACGGCGCGTCTCCCGGTCAGCCTCATCGCCATGCTGAAGAATGCCGTGGCGCATGCCCGTCGTCACCGGCCTGATCTCCGGCAAACAGAAACGATAGTACACAATGCGGGGGCAATAACTCCACTGCTTCAAATCAGTCACCTGAAACAACGGCTCAGTTGTCATCTTCTGGCCCTTTCTGCGCAATCGTGCGGCGTTTATTCCAACTCCGTTCATCCAGCGGGAAAAGCTGAATATTGCCCGCCTGCCGCCCCAAGCGCCGCTTAATCTCGTTAAACAGCTCCCGCTGCAAGGCCTGGGGCAGATCGCCCACAAACGCACTATACTGGATGCGCTGCAAACCATAATCCAGACATGCGTCGGCCACCTTCTGGCGCGTGCCATCATGCACAATATCGTAGATGAGTAAACATTGCATAGTAGAGTTACGAGTTATGAGTTACGAGTTATGAGTTATGAGTTACGAGTTATGAGTTATGAGTAAGGCAGGCGCAGCACGTTTCACGTTTCACGCAGTACGCAGTACGCAGTACGCAGTACGCAGTACGCAGTACGCAGTTGCGCCTTCATCCTTCATCCTTTGCATCTTCACCACCCCATCACAAACGGCGCATACTCCGCCCGCTCGCCCCGCACAAAGGTGGCAATGTGGCGGGCCTGGCATTGCAAAATATGGCGCAACGGCTGCCGTTTGCCCTCATACAGCTCCGTGCCATCCATGCGCTCCAGCACCTTTTCGGCAATCCGCTTGCGTGTCGGCCCATCGAGCAGGCCATCGTCCTGTTGCACCAGTTCGGCCCCCCGGTTCACCCAGCCAATCAGCGGGCGGTCAACGGCGGGCTGGCGAAACTCCTCAATCAGATCCAGTGTCAGGCTGGGCTTGCCGGGCCGGTCGGCATGCAGAAAACCCGCGTTCGGCTCCAACCCCGCCAGCAACAGCGCCTGGCGCACCTGCGAACGCAACACCGCATAGCCATAGTTCAGCGTCTGGTTAAAGCGGTCGCTCGCGCCCTGAGTCTGTCGGCCCGGCCAGCCCAGCGCCTCAGCGGGAATAAGCCTGCCCACCATGCCCCAGTAGCGGGCGGCGGCCCGGCCCTCCGCGCCCATCAGGGTCGCCCGCAGCTCCTCAGTCATCGCCCCGCCGAGCCGGTTCAGCGCGGGCAGCCCATCGAGCAACTCGGTCGCCACCAGCATCAGCTCCTGGTGCAGGGCTGGGTCGGCCTCCTTGCGATATTTGGCAGCGTAGCGCAACATGTTGGCCTGATTCTGCACTTTGCCCGTGGCAAAAGCGCGGGCCAGGTTCAACCCCCGCCCATCCTCGTAGGCCCGCAGCTGCGCCCGTTTGGTTAGCGCCATGCCGGTCATCCCGCTGGCGATAAAGGTGCCATAATCGCCGCCTTCCAACCCGTTCAAAAAATGGATGGGAATGCCCTCCTCAGCGCAGACGCGCACCACATCGCTGCTCAAGCCCACCCCGTCGCTACAAATCAGCACCTGTTCCAGGTGCATAATCGGTACCTCGGCCAGGCGTGTCTTATCCTTGCTCACCCGCAAGCGGCCCTGGTGCTTGCTCACAAACGTGCCAAATTGATCCACAATCAGATGCATTTTGTTACTCCAGTTACGAGTTGCGAGTTACGAGTTACGAGTAATCACAGCAAAGGAAATGAAGAAATGAGGGAAATGGCTTTAAGTACTCTGACAACGACGCTTTCTTCCATGCAATCGCATGGTCACCCCGAGCGGAGGGAGGGGTCTTCAACGTATTGCACGGCAGATTCCTCCCTGCGGTCAGAATGACAACGCGCAGCAGTGGATACAAAGAAACGTTGTGTACAGAGTATTAAGTGCTCCGTAAACAAAGTTGCACGCCGCACGCCGCACGTTTCACGCCGCACGCCGCACGCCGCACGCCGCACGTTTCACGCCGCACGTTTCACGTTTCACATTTCACACCGCACGTTTCACATTTCACGCCGCACGTTTCACGTTTCACGATTCACGTTTCACGCATCACACAATGCTAAACCACCCATCACCCTTAACGGCGTTTTTGCCCACATGCACCAGGCTGCCCCACACTAGCAGCTCCCGCAGCGGGGCCAGATTGCCCACAATGGTAGCCGTGCCCACCAGCCCGCCGATGGGAGTGCGGTGGCCCTGGCGAAATGAGGTACTGGTCACATCCACCCAGCGGGTGCGGTCGTCCACCATCTGCACCGTTTCGGCCACAGCCAGCAGGCCCTGGTAATCGAGGTCGAGCGGCCCCGTGCCATAAGCCCGGCTCAAATCGTCCAGCCGCCGCATCAGCCGCTGGATAACGGGACGAAACACCAGCCGCCGCATCAGCCGCTCCTGCTCAATAATGCGGGTTGGCGTGCGGAACTGGAGCGTGAGTCGGTCGCTGGGAAGGCTCGCGGCGTACTCGGCCACCTCTGCCGCTGTCACCGCCAGGGCCGGGGCCTGCACCTGGGGCGTGCCAGCGGTGTAGAGCGGCTGGCGCAGGCCACGCAGCGGGTGCAGCGCAGCGATCTCCTGCACATGCAGCGTGCCCCGGCGGTAGCGGTTGTCGGGCAGCTTGCGCCCCAGGCCGAGCCGTTCAAGCTCCTGCACCGCCAGCACCAGGTAAGGGAAGAGATCGGCAGCCTGGCCAAACACCCGCAGCCCAAAACCAAGCGACTCACCGGGCTGGTAGGTGCGGGCACCGTCCTGGGGCGGCTGCACCACATAGGGGCGGGGGCGCTGGTCGCTGCCTGGCTCATCATCGGCGCGCATGGGGGCCACCAGCGCCGCCACCGGGCAGACCTGGATCAGTGGGCAGGCGGCGCATGTGGGGGCGGCCTTATTCACGCAAAAGCGCTCCCACAGCGCCCCGCTGATGGCCCCGCGCACGGCAGAGCCGCTCTGCTCATCCAGCGCCAGCGGCGTCGCCACCGTGGCCGTTATCTGCAAATGGTGAGTGGTGAGGGTCATAACGAGTCCTTTCGTTGCATCCGCGCCAGCAGGGCATCGAGCCGGGCGGCGTGGCGGCGGGGGTTCTCGGCAACGTACCGGCGAATGGCCTGTAGTGCATCATCATCACGAATAATATGTTCCCAATAGCCCCGTTGCCACACACGGCGGTCAAATGGCGGAAACAGACCTGTTTGAACATTGCGAATATAGGCATTGGTGGTCATGGTTTTGAACCATTGAATCACATGGGGCAACGACACGGCAACATTGGAGGCAATGGGGTGAACACGCCGGTTCGCCCCTACGGCATGGTCTACGGTATTGGCATCATTGGCATCATCGCCGTTGCATTGCGGGCGAACACGCCGGTTCGCCCCTACGGCATGGTCTACGGCATTGGCATCATTGGCATCATTGGCATCATCGCCATCATCGCCATCACCGTGTAGGGGCCGACCAATGTGTCGGCCTACAATGAAATCATCGCCCGCAACGTGGTCATCGCCCGCGTGGCCATCACCGCCGTTGCATTGTGGGCGGATAGATGCATCCGCCCCTACGGCGTTGGAATCGTTGCAATCATTGTGGAGAGGCGGATTGGTATATCCGCCCGCATAGACATCATTGTTTTTCTCCGTAATCACCACAATGCCATGGACATGGTCGGGCATCACCACCAACGCATCGGTGCGCACGGTGGGGAATTTCCCGTTCAATGCCTGCCACCAGTGTTCTACCATGTGCCCAGCAGCACTGCACTGCATTGTGTCGCCGTGGAGCGCACCGAAGAGCGGCTGCCGCCCGTGGGTACACATGGTCACAAAATAGCCCCCCGGCTGGGCATAATCGTAGCCCGGCAGGCGGATGGAGCGGCGGCGGTGCTGCGGGTCGTCGGGCATGGGGCTAGCTCCAATCCGGGTCTTTCGCGTCCGTCTCAAACAGCAACCCCAGGTCATTATCATACGGCAGGTTAATAATCCACGCACCGCGTTTGCCCTCGGCGGCGGCGGGTAGCACCAGTCCTTTGTTAACTAAAATGGCGAATTTCTGCTTGCTGATACTGACCAGGAAGTTACTGGCCTCAATAAATTCATCGTTCGTCAGCTTCTCGACATACTGCTGCTCAAAGCGCTTCGGCACCACCTCAACCGCGTCGAACATCTTCTCGAATTCCTCTTCCTTTTGCGCATCGCTGTTGAAGGGCCGCAGGTCGCGCAGAATGAGCGCCGCCTGCTGAGCAATGCCATTGTAGGTGGTTTCCCATTGGCTTTTCAGCTCCGCGTCGGCGTAGATGCGGTCAAGCCAGGCGCTGGTCGCTGCTTCGTCAATCTCCTGGTCGCGGTGTTGTTCGAGTTCGGCCAGCGTCACGCGGACGATATGGCCGCTTTTGCTTGTGTCCTTGTGTCGGCCATACACGCCCTGGCCGTCCTCAGGCTGGCGGAAGACATGCACCGGGCAAATGCCTTTTTTGCATGCGCGGTTGACGCGCCCAAAGCGTTGCAGCAGTGCTTCCAGCGGGGCCGGGTCGCTGTAGATCGTGTCCAGGTCAATGTTCAGGCTTACCTCCACCACCTGGGTTGCCACCAGTGCCAGCGGCTTCCGCCCATTCAGTGGCACATCCACCCCGCACAGATCGCGGATGTCACTTTCACGCTTGTTACGATCGCTGAAGATGTAGCGGCTGTGGATGAGCAGAATTTCGTCATTACCCAACCCTGCCTGATGCAAAGCTTCCTGCACCTGTTGCGCCCGCGCCACGGTGTTGGCGCAGACCAGCACTTGCTGCCCCGCACGCACATTCGCCACAATCTGGGCAATGCTAGCCGGGTCGGTTAGTTCGCCATCCAGCAGCTGCAGGCGGTGGCGGCGAAACTTCTCAAATACAGCGCTGTCGGCCTTGATGGGCGTGTGTGGCCCCAGCGCATCAAGCAGTCGATTCCGAATGATCTGCGGGAAGGTGGCCGACATGACAAAGAAGCGTGCGCCGTAGCCCTCCCGCAGGTACTTCACTAGCGCCAGAATGAGCGCCAGGCGCTGCGGATCATAAGCGTGAATTTCGTCAAAAACAAAGGCCGCCTGGGCATAGTCGGTCAGCATAGCCTCAAAGCCGCGCAACTGGAACATGGCCTTGAGCATCTGGTAGGGGCTGAACACTTTGACTGGGCGGGCGTTAAGCTTATTGATGTTCTTTTCCCAGCCCGCCGTGCCCGCCGCCTGGCGCTTACGAGCTTGAGGTGTCTCCTCGTCCTCTTGATCAACCAGGCGGGCATACATGGCTTGCAGTGCTCGCCCGTGTTGCAGGCCAACTGCCGTCTCGCCAAAGCCCTTCTGCTCGTCTTTGAGTCGGTCAAACATCGCATTCATGCTAGCCTGGTAGGGCAGTGCGTAGAAGAGACGTGTCACCGGCGCGTTGCCATCACCCAAGGCCCAGTAGAGGGCGGCTTCAGTTTTGCCGCTGCCAGTGGGCGCAATCAGAATAGTTGAATTGCTCGCTTGCGCCGCGCTCGTCACCTGGTGGGCGTAGGGCGTTTGCCCCGGTTTCAAAATGCGCCCGGCCAGGCTCTGCCACGACTCCTGCACAGGCGCGAGCATCTGGGCCAGGTGAGCCGAGGCCATGTGGTCGGCGCTGGTAGTGAGGCCGCGGAGGAGGGTTAAAAACAGAATAACCTGTTGACCCTGAGGCTGAGCGAGTTTTGTAATAAAGCGTCGGTATTGCTGCAAGCGTATACGGGCACGCTGCGCCCCCTGAGTCTGGAGATGTGCAACCGCGCTGGCATGGTCGAGCAGCGGCAGTGGTGTCGCTCCAGCTTTATCCAGATCCAGGGCAGTAATCCAGGCTGATGCACATGCATCAAGCCAGCGCCAGAGGCCATCTATCACCTCCGGCGCAAGCTCGGCCACCATCCCAATCAACGGATCAGGATCTGCCAGATCATGGTAGGACTCGGCAATCGTTTTCGCGTCGCGGTGGTGTGATACAATCCCGGCTACGATCCAGCGTTGTTCGTCAGCAGTCAATCCATCAGCAATCCAATCGAGAAACGCAAGCGAGAGCACCTCGTGGCGCTGCTTCCAGCGTCCCTCACCATGCAGCATGCCTTGAAAGCCCTGGGCCGCTTTGCCAAAATCGTGCAGCATGCATGTCCAGAACATGTACTGCCACAGCTTCGGCACCCCGATGAGTTGGGGTAAGTCAGGGCGCAGCCGCTGAAGATCAGCCAGCCGACTCAGCACCAGCCATGTGTGCGTTGCTAGGCTTTCGCCCTGTTTTTCACCATGGGCGGGGCTTTTGGCCCATATGTTATCCAACCAGTGAGGCCATGCTGCTGGTTGCATCGTTGTCCTCCACAAAACGATGAAAGACTAAGCCCCGTTGCACGCCGCTATGCGCGGGTGATTGAGGGTCAACCACATAGGTCTGTTTCCCACCGCCAAACTGCAACATCTCCTGGCTTTGCACCCGCTCCTGCAGCAGCAGATAGCGCTCAAAGGTCGGCGCACGGTTGCGGCTGGTGTCCAGGTAGCGCGGCATAGCAAGCACCACACCTGCCCGCATCTGGGTTGCCATGCGGTAGGGCAACAAGGTATGCTCGAAATAGGCTTCGTTCGCTTCGAGCAGATTAATCACTTCGACCTGCGTGTAGGCGCATAGATCCTGCGAGCGGCCCAGCACGACAGCGTAGCGCGGGCTGCGGAAGGCAGGCAGCCACTCCGGGCGGTTGATGTAGAGCGTCAGGCGTGGTTGGAACAGCAATGACCGTTTGAACGGGTTGATGTTGCCTTCGAGCACCTTGGGCAACTTTGTGCCAGGCAGCTTGCCACTGCTGGCTGCAAGCACATGAATATGTTCCACATCATCCACTCGACCCTGGTAGGTGAAGTGGTAGGCAAAGGCAATTCCACGCGGTTCTACCCATTCGCCTAACGCACTACACATGTGGCCGTAGATCGTGGCGGGCGGCGGCATCTCGAAGGTTGGCTGCACGCCCTGCACGAAGTGGGGGTAACGAAATGAAGTTGTTACCCCCTCCACCACAACTTTGAGCACCTGCATGGTGGCCTCCTAATCCAGCCAGGTTGGGTTCTTCGCAAAGGCACGGGCAAGACTCAGCAGGGCTTCGCGTGGGTGGCTGATGCTGATCTGATTGGCTGAGTCTGCGTTGTATTCGTTGACAAAGGCCTCGATCTTGGCCCGTTCTTCGTCCATGTAGCCACGCACCCAGCCTACATACACGGGTGAGAGCAGATCGTCACGGAAGACGGTGAGTGCCTCGCGAAGGGCTTCGATCTTGCATTCGGGTTGGCCCAGCCTGTTCGCGCCCAGCGTGTGGCCAAACATGTGGTTGCCGCCCTTCGTCACTGCCATAACCAGCAGGGCCGGAGCCACATCGGTGTAATGCAGCGTCTGCTTTGCGCCGCCTTCCAGGTGCGCCATACCCTCAAATAGCGCCTGAATGCGGGCGGTGCGCTGCTCAAGCGTCAGTCGGTACGACTTCTCGTTTTCCAAATGGTGCAAACCGGCAGCCTCAGCCTTCTGGCGGCGCACCTCGTCCAGGTGGCGGAAGCCGGTGCGGTCAGCGTATGAGAAGGTGCCACATGCATGCAAATCGAGCGAGAAGAGACCTTTGAGTGTGGTGCGGTAGAACTGATGCTCGTGGGGCACCGGGTTGCCTTCGTGGCGTGACATGGTGCCGAAGTCGCTGGTAAGCTGCTGCGGCGCAATTGCAACCAACGTGCTCACCCGCAATGGCGAGAGACGGGTGACGGTTGCCAGGGTCTCGGTATCCACCACATCGCCTGCCTGGGCTTTGGCTTTGGCCTCTTTTTTAGAAGGGGCGCGCATGTAGCCAAACAGGTCATCATCCCAGAATTCTAGCGGGTTGGCATCGGTGTAAGCGATCTTTTCACCCCGGTGGATGGGCGATGGCTTCCACTCGGTGCTACGTTCTTCCAGCGTGGTACGCAGCCAGTAGCGGTAGGCCTGGGCGGAAACATAGGGGAAAATACCCTCCCTGGTGCGAATTTGTTTGACACCGACGGTGTTGTCCTCCCGCTCGCCGGGAATGCTACCCATGTTGTTGAGAGCGGAGGCGGGTGCGTCAATCAGCATAATGCCGGTTACGAAGGCCATGGTTGTTCTCCTTATGGTGTTCCAAAATAGCTAAACGAATCGAGCTTTGGAGTACGGCAGCCGTGCTGCCGTGAGTCTCTTGCCATCCTTACGCCTCGTTCTCATCACGTTCGGTTTGAGCCGCTTCGATGACAAGCTCGGGGTTCTTGCCAATCCAGCCGTTGTTGTAAAGCTGTTCAATCATGCGGATAAGCACGAGATCGCGGGCCAACATCCAATCCACTCGCATCATTTCGTCGCCGTCCTCAAACACGGTAATGTAGGGATCGAGCGTGATCAGAGGCGGCATGTTGGCTTTAATTGCTGCCATGTTGGCCTTGATGAGGGCGGTGCGAAATTCATAGGGTTTGGTAGTACGAAAGAAATTGCGGAAAAAGCGCTGGTCGTCCAGGGCGTTGATGTAATTGGCGAGGCGGTCGCCAAGGGTACGAATTTCGGCAATGCGGTTTTCGTTCATGCGGATCACCTTTCTGAGAAAGAGTTCAACTAAGTTCCACGAGACCAGGTTGGCATCGGTTGCCAGTGAGTAATGAGCCGTTGGGTCGTCGGGCGCGGCGCGGCGGGGCAGGCGCAGGAAGTGGGCACGCACAAAGGCCCGTGTTCCTTCCGGCAGGCGAAAAATATCTTCGTAGAGGCGGTTGTACTTCGGCGTGAACGGCTCATCGCTGGCGGTTTTACCCCGTTTGGGTTGGGGCGGGCGCTGCCATGCACGGCGGGCGATGGCGTTCCAGGCATCTTGGTAGGCACCGCCGCTCACCGTGGCCAGAAAGTCGGTGATTTGTAACGGTAGGTGATAGATCGCCAGCGGCGGGTTTTTCTCGTCCAGTGGGTTCGATTGCCCACTGTTGCTCAGGTGGTAGGCGGTGACTGCCGCTGGCTGTTCGTCTTGCTGGGCGTCGCGGCGCTGCTCTTCAATTTCGAGAAAGGTTTCAATCAACAAGGTGCGCGGGTTGCGCGGCGCTTCGGGCATTTTGGAACTCCCAGCGGCCTTGGCCTGGGCAATGGCCTGGTTGTTTGCCTTCCAAAACTTCTGGGCAAAGTTCCACATCAGCTCCGGGTTGTCGGAGTGTACGCCGAGTAAGCGCCCACCACACTTGGCGCAACCCATGGGAAAGAACTGGATGCAGAGCAGAGCCTTGCCCGAAACGGGCAGCCCGGCATCGCCACCCGCCACAAAATTGATCACCTCACGCCCATTGAGCAGTGGCACATGTTCACGGAAGGCCCGGCCCGGCGGCAGTGAGTCGTCAACTGACCAGGAGACAGCGCTGGCTGGCTCGCCAGTGAAGACGCAGGTTTCATCGGTTTGCGCCGTCGCGTACTGATGGGCTACCTTCTGTGCATAGAGTTGGCGCTTCTCTGGCTGGCTCTCGAAAGCCGGTTGCGTAAAACCAGAGTTCACAAAAGCCACATTCAGAAACGACTTCAGCGGCTGAACGGTGTATTCAGCTGCAATAAAATCCGCTACCGCCTGCAAATCAGCCTCGGCCAACTCCTCTGGCTGCATGGTGTTGCGAAAGGCCAGTATCGCTGCTATCCCAATGTCAACCAGTGGATGGCCCGTGTATTTGAGCATCGTTTCCTCCTTGCCTTTCATCGCCGGTGGGGGTGCAGCAGCGCCAGCCACTGGCTAGCGACCTTCATATGGACGGCGCTGCTGCGCCCCTACCGAGGTACGCCTTGTCATGAATATGTTCTCGAATTATCTCTAATAATAGATACTTGGTATTACCATTTTGAAACCAGAATAATGTATTGTTTCACTGCATCACCTGTATTCGTCCCGGCCACCATGTTCTCCGTGGGCGAACCATCGTGTTCGCCCCGGCTGCGTTGCATGCATCGAAATCCACCGCGTCGGGGCGGATTCATATACCTGCCCGCAATGAAATCATCGCCATTGCACGGCGGCGGATATGCCAATCTGCCCCACGCCACGACGGACGCTGAAATCACCCCGCCGTCTCCGTGTCTCGTTGTCTCCGTGTCTCCTTATCTCCGTGTCTCGTTGTCTCCGTGTCTCCTTATCTCCGTGTCTCGTTGTCTCTCTGGTTCCACTCTAGCACCCCACCCTGCAAAATGATTGCAGTGTGCGTTGAATTTGCGCCATATTTCTGCTGACGTGTTTCATGAGTCGTATTGTTGCAGCAGGCCCTGGGCCTCGGCAATCACCTCGGCTCGCAACGACGCGGGGGCGAGCACGCGGGCGTGGCTGCCGAAGCTCATCACCCAGCGGCGCACCTCGGCCAGCGCCCCGCTCTGGAAGCGCAGGGTCAGTGAGCCGTCGGCGTGCTCCTCAATCTGCTGGCTGGGGTGAAACTGCCGCTCGCGCATGTAACGAGCCTGGTAGGCATCGAACCAGATTGCCACTTCCAGCGTTGAGTCGCCTCGTTCGGCCAAAAACCCCGAGGCCAGATAGGAATCGACGGAAAAGGTGGCATCGCGGGTGAAACGCTGGTCTTTCTGCACTTGCCAGGCTTCAATCCGGCTCACGGCGAAGTTGCGAAACTGCTGCCGCAGATGATCGAAGCCAATCACCTGCCAGTCGCCGCGCACGTTGTAGAGGTGGTAGGGTTCAAACACACGCTGGTTGCGTTCGCCCCTGCTGGCAGTGAAATAGTTCATACTGATGCGCCAGCGCTCGTTAATCGCCTCGTTCAGGGCCAGTAGCAGGGCCGGGTCGGATTGGCTGGTGGCCCCGGACTGAAAAGTGTAGTGCTGAATCAGCTGACTTAAATCAAGCTGCACTTTTGCCGAGAGGCTGTTGGCCAGCTTCTGCACGGCCTCGCGCAATGGCCGCTCAAAGCTGGTGCCCAGGTAGCGCCGGGCCAATTCCACACTCAGGAAGAAGGCCAGCAACTCCCCTTCATCCACCATGTAGGCGGGAAGCGTGTAGGCCGGGTTGGTGTAGCAGTAGCCACCCCGTCCC